>DAOOIT010000085.1 GCA_035384565.1 Planctomycetota bacterium
TGGGGACGTGCTTCTTGGCCGCTCAGCGGCCTCTTCGTCTTCGGGGGAGACTGGATGCGGGATGCAGGAACCTCCCGCGGGTTGCGAACCCGCGGGAGGTCGGGGTTGGACGCGGGAGCGTCCGGATCAGCGCCCCCACACGGAGCGTAGGGGCGAGAAGGAATACCTCCGCAAGCGGGACGCTTGCGGCTACTCTCCCTCGTCCCTACGCTCTGCTCCTACTTCTCGTCCCTACGCTCTGCGTGGGGACGTGCTTCTTGGCCGCTCAGCGGCCTCTTCGTCTTCGGGGGAGACTGGACGCGGGATCACAGGAACCTCCTGCGGGCTGCGAACCCGCGGGAGGTCGGGGTTGGACGCGGGAGCGTCCGGTGACCTCCGCCCCCCTCAGAGCGTCCACGGCGCGCGCTTGGGCCGGTCGAGCCAGCGGGCCACCTCGGGGTCGCCCACGACCTCCTCCTTCTCGGGGTCCCACTTGAACGGGCGGCCGACCCAGTAGGCGATGTTGCCGAGGTGGCAGACGGTGACGGTGCGGTGGGCGGTCTCGATGTCGCGGAAGGGGCGCTGGCGCGTGCGCACGCAGTGCAGGAAGTCGCCGAAGATGCCGCCCTGGCCCTTGTAGTTGGGGATGTGGACGCTGGGCGGCTGGGCCTTGGGCCCTTTGTCGCCGCGCGCGGGAATCTCGCCCAGGGTGCCGCGGAAGCACAGGTTGCCGGTCCAGCCGCCCTTGTGGTGCATGCGCACGCCGTTGGCGAAGACGAAGGTGAGCAGCGGGTTCTCCTTGCCGTCGGGCGGGAGGATCTCGACGGGGCCGGTCTCGTGCAGGCGCATGGCGAAGAGGGCGCCGCCGAAGTTGTGTGCGCCCCAGTCGGTCATGCCGCCGCCCGAGTAGTCGCGCCAGGGGCGGAAGTTGAGCCGCCCGCGGTTGAAGGGCGCCCAGGGCGCAGGGCCGAGCCACATATCCCAGTCCACGCCCGGCGGGATCGGCTCCTCGGGCAGATAGCAGTCGGTCGAAGGGCCCCAGCAGTCCACCCACGCCTCCTTGACTTCGCCGATGGCGCCGCCCCAGATCATGCGGTGGAACCAGTTGTAGTCGCCCCACACGCGCTGGCTGCCGCCCGAGTAGACGCGCCCGTAGCGGCGGGTGAGGTTGACGAGGAGGCGGCCCTCGCGCACGGTGAGGGTCTCGGGCTTCTCCGAGTAGACGTCCTTGCCGCTCTGGACGGCGGCGGCGCCGATGAGGGCGTGCCAGTGGTCGGGCGTGGCGATCAGCACGGTGTCAATGTCCGGGCGGTCCATCACGTCGCGGTAGTCGTTCACCGCCTTGCAGTCGGCGTTGCCGTAGCGGGTGTCCACGGTGCTCTTGGCGGCGTTGCGGTGGGCCTCGATGACGTCGCAGACCGCGAGCACGCGCAGGTCCTTGAAGCCCAGGAATCCGCCCATGTCGCCGCGGCCCTGGCCGCCCATGCCCACGCAGCCCATGGTGATCTGATCGTTGGCGCCGAAGGCTCGGGCGTTCATCACGAGGGGGGCCGCGGCCGAGGCCGCCGCGGCGCGGGCGAGGAAGCTTCGGCGGGTCGAGACGGGGGTTCGGGGCATCCTGCTGTCTCCTTGCAAGGGGCCGGTTGGCATCTGTTGTGAGTATACCACCCGCGTTCGGTGGTGCAAGTGCGAGCGGAGCGAGTCCCCACGGATCCGATGGACCGACGAGAGCCTCCTTCCGGCCTGCGTGTGCTCCAGAGACCTCCCTCCCGAAGGTTCCAGTACCTTCGGGAGGGGTGGCTCGCGGGTCGGTCACAGGCGCAGGGGTGTGGGCCGGAATTGTAGGTGGCTGCGGGAGCTCCGAAGGAGCGAAATGGGATAGCCCAGGGCAACGCCCTGGGAACAAGACCGCCCCGCGGCAGCCCTGACAGGGCGGAATAGGGAGCTTCTATCTCGCCCCTTCAGGGCTGGACTCGTGAATCCCGCTGAACCCAGGGCGTTGCCCTGGGCTATCCCATGCGAGCCCTTCAGGCTCCAGAGACAATCACCCTGCCTACGATTCTGGCCCACACCCCAGGCGCAGCCTGCGCCCCTGGCGAAGGCCAGAGTTCACATCGCAACCGACTCCCTGTGGCCCGCCGCTCGCGCAGCGGCAGCGCCTCGCCTGACAGGCCGGGCCTCCATACAGCCCGCGCCCAGGGGCACCCTCGGCGGCAGGGTGGGCCGTGCCGCCAGCCTCATCGCAAGCGATGGCAGGCGCAAGACTTGCAGCGCCCCAAGCGAGCCTTGCCGCCACCCGCAGCGGGCCGGCACGCGCCTTGCACGTCCGCAATCCCGAGGCGTTGAGCCTGGAGACAATGCCCGTGATCGCCGAACTCGACGACTCCCTCGCGACGCTTCAGTTCCCCGAGGCCGTGCCACTGACAGAGTGGCGCGCGCTCTTCCACGACTCGCCGCTGGCGATCGCCTATGTATCCCCAGACCTTCGCCTCGTGCGCGTGAACGGCCGCTTCGCCATGCTGTGCGGGTGCATGGCGGGCGAGGTTCTCGGCCGCCACTGCTACGAGGTCTGCGGCGAGGAGCCGGCCGCCCCCTCGGAGGGCGCCGCCGCGGCTCCCCAGCCATGCCCCTCGTGCCGAGTGGCCGAGACGTTGCAGGCGGGCGCCGTCGTGGAGTTCGACCGGCCCCACGGCCGGTCCATCCTCCACGTGGTCGCCTCCCCGGTCATCGAGCGTTGGGGCGAGGTGACCGGCGCCGTGCTCATGATCGCCGATGTCACGTCCGAGCGCGCCCAGCGCCAGCAGGTGATCGAGGCCCAGCGTCTCGCCACGGTGGGCACCATGACCTCGGGCGTCGCCCACGAGCTGCGCAATCCGCTCACCAGCATCCTCGGCTTTGCGCAGCTCCTCCGCCGCCGGACCGACCTGCCGGAGGGCGCGCGAGCCCAACTCGAGCGCATCTGGACCGAGGCCCAGCGCTGCGACCACATCGTCAGCAACCTGCTCAAGTTCACCCGACGCAGCGGCCGCGCCAAGGCCCCGGTGGACGTCAATCGCGTGGTCATCGAGTCGCTGGACCTCCTGCGCCACCCCCTCCAGGCCGGCGGCGTGCAGGTCCACCAGGCGCTTCACCCCCAGCCGTTGCAGGTCATGGGCCACTTCTGCGAGCTCCAGCAGGTCGTGCAGAACATCGTCAAGAACGCCCTCGATGCCCTCAGCACCGTGCGAGGCGGCAACGTCACGCTCCGCACGCTCCCCCGGGATGCATCGGTCCTGATGGAATTCGAGAACGACGGCCCCCGCATCGCCGAGCCCCACAAGCTCTTCCAGCCCTTCTTCACCACCAAAGAGCCGGGCAAGGGCACGGGGCTGGGCCTGAGCGTCAGCGACGCCATCGTGCGCGATCACGGCGGGCGGATCGAGGCGATGAACGCCCCGGGGGGCGTGTTGTTCCGCATCACCCTGCCGCGCATCCCCTCCGCCGAGGCGTCGTAGCCGCCCTTCGTAGGCCAGGCGCCTGGCCGCCTCGCGGGAGCGGCACAAGTCCCCCAGGCCCCAGCCCGATGCGTCGGCGCCCACGTCCCCGGCGGGCATCTGCCGGTCGGCCTGAAGCCGAGCCTTCAGGTCGCGCCCAAACTTCCTCGCGCAGGCTGGCAGTTTTCTCTTGAAGTCCAGTTGGCTTGTGCTATACTCAATAGTGATTGCTCGGCGTGGCGCCGAGCGGGCCGGGGAGCGTGGGCGTACCACTCGGCGTCTGCCCCAAAGCCTTGGGGGCGCGTGAGTTGGTCGCTCGGGGGATGGCAGCGGCGGGGGCCACTGCCACTTCAATTCGCAGCACGTGTTCTGAGCCGCTCCGTATCCGCCTCTGCATTGTCAGTCTGTCCAGATGGCCTCCGCTCCCGGTGCCGCGGCGAGGGCGGGCGGCTGGGCGGGGCGGCGGGGGGCGCTGCCAGTTGGCCTTCCAACCCTTGCGAGGAGGACGGCCATGAGCGGACCGGATGGGTGCGATTCGAAGGGGAGGGTGCCGTACCGGGTGCTGCTGGCCGATGACCATCCACTGACCCGCCGCGGCCTGGCCGGGCTCCTGGAGCAGGAGCCCGACATCCGCGTCTGCGGCGAGGCAGCGGGACGGCAAGGCATCCTCAAGGCGATCGACGAGCTGCGCCCGGACCTGGTCGTCCTGGGCCTCTCGTTCCAATGGGGCAGCGGGCTGGAACTCCTCAAGAAAATCCGCCCGCGCCACCCCCGCCTTTCGGTCCTCATCCTCTCGATGCACGACGAGCGGCTCTTCGCCGAGCGCGCCCTGCGCGCGGGCGCACAGGGCTATGTCACCAAGCTCCAGCCTCCCAACGAGGTCATCCACGCGGTCCGCACCGTTCTCAGCGGCGGCATCTACCTCAGCCCCGGCTTGGCGGTCCAGATGGTCCGCCAGTTCGTGGCCGGCGGGCCGGTCGTGTCCACCTCTCCTCTGGGCGCGCTCACCGACCGGGAGCTGGAGGTCTTCGAACTGCTGGGGCGCGGGCGCACGACCCGCCAGATCGCCGACGAACTCCACCTGAGCATCAAGACCATCGAGACCTACCGCGCGCACATCATCGCCAAGCTGCATCTCGCAGGCTCCACGGAACTCCTCCGCCAGGCCATCCAATGGGTGCACACCGGCGGCCAGAGCTGACGGCCGCCTCCCCTGCCCTTCGCCCAAGACGTGGCCCATGCCTGAAGGGCTGCCTTAACGGGACAACGCCCGCCGCCTCTCGACCGGTTGACTAGGCGTCGGACCTCTGGTCTAGTGAGATCACAGGCCGAGTGACGATTCCGGCGGCTTGGCGAAGCCCTAGCGTCCTCGGCGGCCGGAGCCGCACACGCGCCGGAGGCCACTATGGTCGGAACAGAGCGCCCACCAGTGACCCACACGATACCCCCAAGCCATCGGGGAGCCGTCCAGCCTATGGCTTGTGGCACCCCGGCCATCGGCCCCAGCCCCTTGGGTATGGCGCTCCGTGTAGGGGTAATCAACCAACGCAGTATCAGGGATTCCCCGATAGAGGGTTCCGTCAAAGCCCGGAATCCACAACACTTACAGGCCCCGATTGCCTTGGAAATGCGACCCGGGATACAATCCCATACGTTGCGAGCCAGCAGGCCAAGCGGCCGACCGAGAAGTGTCAGGCGGCCCCCTGCCATGCGGCATCGCACCCTTTAGGAGGGCCGGCGGTGGGGAACTCTGGGCAAGGACTGATTGCAGGAGAGAGAACGGGCATGCCGGTGCTGGAGCGGAACGTGCCTTGCGCACCCAGGCGGCGACAGCCCCTGGCGCCCCGCGCCGGGTGCGACACCGCCAGCTTGCCTCGCGACACGTCGTTCGGGACGTGGGCGCTTCCTGGGGACCCTTCGAAGCCCCTCCCTGTCCATGGCATCGCGCACGACCTCGGCAACCTGCTCTCCCTGATCCTCGGCTACGCCGAGATGGCCCTGGAGGGCCTCGGCGACGGCAGCCCGGCGCGCCACCCGCTGGGGCAGATCCTTCACGCGGCCGAGCTGGGCGCCACCCTCACCCGCCGGCTCGCGCGCGGCGGCGGTGCGGCGTGCCGCACCCCGTCGTGCGCGGACATCAACTACATTGCGCGGCACGCGCTGGACCTCTACCGGCCCCTGTTGCCCAGCACCATCACGCTCACGCTCCGGCTCGCACCCGACCTTTCGCCCGCGGTGGCCGACCCCGTGGCCATCGAACAGGTTCTCATCAACCTGCTCGAGAACGCCCGCGACGCCATGCCGCACGGCGGCACGCTGGCGGTAGCCACCTGCAACGCCTCCCCGCCCCAGGACGAGCCCCTATCGCCACAGACCTCGCGCCACTGGGTCTGCCTCACCGTGTCCGACACAGGCATGGGGATGGACGAGTACACGCTGAGCCATGCCTTCGACCCCTACTTCACCGGGAAGCAGGGCGGCACAGGGCTGGGCCTGGCGATCGCGCAGCGCATCGTGGCCGAACACGGAGGCTGGATCACCGCGGCCAGCCAGCCCGGCCAGGGCTCCACCTTCACCGTCTCGCTCCCGGCCAGGGGCACGCCCACCGGCCCGGTGCCTTGGGCCTGAGAGCGGGCGGCCCGCCCTCGCGGGGAGTTGCCAACCTTTGTGACGGCTCGGGACTGCAATGAGGAGAACCCATGGCGGCCATCGCCGGCGAGTGCAGAAGAGTGTTGGTAGTGGATGACGAGGCAGCGGTGCGCGAGATGCTCACAGGGTTCTTCGAGACGAAGGGCTTCGGAACCCAGGCGGCCGCCACGGGGGACGAGGCCCTCGCCCTCATCGCCCGCCAGCGCCCCCATGCGGTGCTGCTCGACCTTCGCATGCCGGGCCTCGACGGGCTCGAGACCCTGGCACGCATCAAAGAGGCCGATCGCCACCTCCCGGTCGTCCTCATGACCGGCTATGGCACCGTGGACACCGCCGTGGCCGCCATGAAGCTGGGGGCAGAGGACTTCGTCGCCAAGCCGGTGCGCCTCGCGGAGCTGCTGCGTACGGTGGAGCGCGTGGCCGCCGAGGCTGCCGACGACGCTTCCATGGCCGCCGACGCCGCCGCGCTGGCCGAGTGCATGGGCCCCAGCGCCGTCGTCGCCAACATTGGCGCGCAGGTGCGGCAGGTGGCGCCCACGAATCTCACCGTCATCCTGCACGGCGAGACCGGCACAGGCAAGAGCCTGGTCGCCCGAGCCATCCACGCCCTCAGCCCGCGCGCCGCCCGGCGGCTGGTGCGGGTGGACTGCGGCGCCATCCCCGACACGCTCATCGAGAGCGAGCTCTTCGGCCACGAGCGCGGGGCCTTCACGGGCGCGGTGGACCGCAACCGCGGCTACTTCGAGCTCTCCCACCAGGGCACGCTGTTCCTCGACGAGATCGCCAACCTTTCCGAGGCCATGATGCGCAAGCTCCTGTGCGCCCTCGAGGAACGCCGCGTGTACCGCGTCGGCGGCAAGGAGCCGATTGACGTGGACCTGCGGGTCATCGCCGCCAGCAACCAGGACCTCGGCAGACTGGTCGAGCAGGGCGCCTTCCGCCGCGACCTGTTCCACCGCCTCCACGAGTTCACCATCGAGATTCCGCCGCTGCGCCGGCGCCGGGAGGACATTCCGTTCCTGGCCAAGCGTTTCCTGGCGATCGCCAACAAGGAGCTGGGCCGCCGGGTCGCGGGCATCTCGCCTCAGGCCATCGAAGTGCTCCTCGCCTACGACTGGCCCGGCAACGTGCGCGAGCTGCGCAACGTCATCAAACGCGCCGTCCTGCTCTCCGGCGACATCGTCGAGCCCGACCACGTGCGCGCGGCCAGCGCCAGTTGCGCGCGGCCGGCTGCGGCCCCAGGGGCGTCGTTCCCCACCCCCGACCCCGGCCCTCTGCCCACCGATGGCCAGACGCTCGCCACACTCCTCGAGGGCAAGTGCTCCCTCAAGGACATCACCCGCGAATGCGTGCGCCAGGTCGAACAAACCGTGATCGCCGCCGTGCTCGCACGCACCGGCGGCAACCGCAGCCAGGCTGCGCGGCTTCTGAACGTGGACTACAAGACCCTCTACTACAAGGCCAAAGAGTTGGGGCAGTGAGCCCGCAGGCCGGCCGACGGGGCCACTGGACCCGCCATAGCGCGGCCGCCATAGAGGGCTGCCGCGCCCACCGGCATGCCGAGCCGCGCCCAGCCTAATACTTTCTGCGCCAAGAGGTTATGGCTCCGCCAGATGGCCATCGCGACGCGGCACACGGATTGCATGGGCCCCGGTGGCCCCAGGGGGGGGCCACAGGAGAAGCGCACGATGCCAGAGGTCGGCAGCGCGGTGCTGGTGGTGGACGATGAGGAGGGGATCCGCGAACTCCTGGCCGCCGCCCTGGCCGAGGCAGGCTACCACGTGACGGGCGCGGCCACCGCCGCCCAGGCCCTGGCCGCCCTGAGCCAGCGGCCCTTCGAGGTGATGCTGTGCGACCTCCTGCTGCCGCAGACGAGCGGCGTGGAGCTGATGGTGCAGGCGCGCCTCGGCTCCCCGGAGCTCGGGGTGATCGTGGTGACGGCGGTGAGCGACATCGAGACGGCCCTGCGCTCCGTGCGGCTCGGAGCCTACGACTACCTGATCAAGCCCGTGTCGCCCAGCGACGTGGTGGGGCGCGTGGCCTCCGCCATCGAGATGCGGCGTCGGGTCGTCGAGGCGCGCCAGGCGCACCAGCGCCTCCAGGAGAGCCACCAGCGCCTCGAACAGATGGCCGCGGTCAAAGAGAACCTCGTCCAGATGCTCGTCCACGACCTCAAGTCCCCCCTCGCCAGCGCCATGGGCTACATGGAACTCCTCGAGCGGAAGGGCGCCGCGTCGTTCTCCGAGCGCCAGCTCCGCTACCTCCAGCAGGCGCACTCGAGCTGCCGCGACGTGCTTCGCATGACCACAACGCTCCTCGACCTGGCCCGCATGGAGGCCGGCGTGGCCGAACTGCGGCGGGCGCCCGTGGACCTGCCTGGCCTGCTCAACGAGGCGGCGGCCGAGATCGAGCCGGTCCTCGCGGCCGTCGGAAGCACCGTGGAAGTTCACTGCCCGCCCGCCGCGGGCGCGCCCCTGGCCGACCGCGAGGCCGTGCGGCGCATCCTCAGCAACCTCCTCGCCAACGCGGCCAAGTACTCGCCCTCCGGCAGCCGTGTGCGGATTGACGCGGAGCCGGCCGGCGAAGGCTCGGTCCGAATCTCCGTCACCGACAACGGCGAGGGCATCCCCCCCGAGGAGCGCGAAGCGATCTTCGAGAAGTTCCACCAACTCGCCGCCCACCGAGGCCTGGGCGGGGCCGGCATCGGCCTCGCCTTCTGCAAGATGGCCGTCGAGGCCCACGGCGGCAGAATCTGGGTGGAGGAGGCCCCCGGCGGCCGCGGCAGCGCCTTCCGCTTCACCCTGCCGCTGGCCACGCCCCGAGGCACCGCCCCCGCCCCCTGGAGCAACGGAGACGCCCGATGAGAACGGTGCTCGTGGTAGACGACGAACCGTGTGTGCGGCAGCTCTACCGGGACGCCTTCGAGGAGGAAGGCTACCGCGTGCTCGAGGCCGCCGACGGCCAGTCGGCCCTCGATCTCCTGGCCGCGCACGGGGCGGACGTTGCGGTGCTCGACATCCAGATGCCGCACGTCCACGGCATCGAGATGGTGGCGCGGCTGCACAGCCTGCGCCCCCACCTGCCGGTGATCGTCTGCTCGGCCCTGCCCAAGCTGTTCAACGAGTATGCCTTCTGGAACGCCAGGGACCAGGTGGCGGCCCTGCTGGCGAAGCCCGTGGAGGTGCGCGCCCTGCTCGAATGCGCCGAGCGCGCCCTGAGGGCCAAGGCCCCGGGGCCAGCGCCCGCGGCCCTGCCCGAAGGCATGGAAGCCTGCCAGCACCCCACCCCTCCGCCTGGGCAAGCCATCGCAAGCCCACGGCCGCGGCACTAGGAGAGCCCCACCATGCCGGACCCCATTCGCCGCGTCCTCGTGGTCGAGGACGAAGACGGCATCCGCAGCCTGCTCGACACCGCGCTCACCTCGAGCGGCTACGCCACCCGCCTCTTCCCCAACGCCGAAGAGGCGCTCGCCGCCCACGCCACAGAGGACTTCGACGTGGCGGTGGTGGACATCCGGATGCCCGGCATGGACGGCCTGGGCCTCTCCCGCGCCCTCCGCGCGCGGGACCCCGAGCTGCCGGTGATCCTGGTGACGGCGCACGCGGACCTCGACTCGGCCCGCGACGCCCTCCGCCTGGGCGCCTACGACTACATCGCCAAGCCGTTCGACGTGGACGATGTGCTGTTGAGCGTGGCCCGTGCCGCCGAACGGCGCGCCCTGCTGGCCGAGAACCGCGCCTACCAGCGGAACCTCGAGGCCCGCGTCGAGGAACGCACGCGCCAGCTCTGCGAGGCCATGCGCCGCGTCGAGCTCTCGTTCCAGGACATCCAGAAGGCCCACCTCGAGTCCATCTTCGTCCTCTCCCGGGTCACCGAGCTCAACGACGAGTACACGGGCAACCACATCCGCCGGGTGAGTTCCTACTGCGACGCCGTGGCCCGGGGCCTGGGGTGCAGCCAGGACTTCGTCGAGCAGATCGCCTACTCGAGCCCGATGCACGACATCGGCAAGATCTCGGTGCCCTCGGGCATCCTGGGCAAGCCGGGCAAGCTCTCGCCCGACGAGTTCGAGATCGTCAAGCAGCACACCGTGAACGGGGCGCGCATCCTCGAAGGCATCCCCTTCCTGGTGATGGCGCGCGAGATCGCGCTCACCCACCACGAGCGCTACGACGGCACCGGCTATCCCCAGGGCCTGGCCGGCGAGGCGATTCCGCTGGCGGGGCGCATCGTGGCAGTGGCCGACGTGTTCGACGCGCTCATCTCGCGCCGGCCCTACAAGGAGCCGTTCCCATTCGAGCAGGCGATCGAGATCATGTCGCGCGAGGCGGGCAAGCAGTTCGACCCCCGCGTGCTGGGCGTGTTCCTGGGCCTGGCCGACCGGGTCCGGGAGATCGCCGACGCGCTGCGCGATGAGACCCGGCGCGCCGATTTCCTGCCCGCGATGCCCCCTGCCGCGCCGGCCCCGGTCCCCGCCTGAACAGTTCGCCGCGATTCCCGCGCGCGCGGCTGCCGGCGGCCGCCGGGGGCCTTGCCGCGCCGAGCGTCCCGCTTGCCCGCCGCACCTGCTACACTCGCGATCCTGTCCAGTCCATGGGGCGTTGACGGTGAGGGCCGCTCCTCGGCCTGAGCGGCGGAGTGGAGCGGCTACGGGTCCTCGACCTCAGGAGGTTGTGTGTTGCGGCCGAGGTCCAGCATGCGGGTGGTGCCCACATAAGTGGTGGTGGCGATCTTCTTCATTTCGACAAGCTGCTGCACGAGGGCGCGGATGCGGCTACAGGCGTCGAAGGCGGCCCGCAGGCGGCGCGAGGAGGCGGGGTCGGCACTGCCCGCGTTCAGCAGCATCTCGATGTTGCCCTGCGCGATGGTGAGCGGGTTGTTGATCTCGTGGGCGAGCGTCACCTGGAGGGCGCCGATGGCCGCCAGCTCCCGGCTCTCGATCAGTTCGTCGAGCGCCGCCTTGAGGCGCAGGGTCGTGCGGACTCGGGCAAGGATTTGCGCGGGGCTGATGGGCTTGGTGACGTAGTCGTCGGCCCCGGCGCCGAGGCCCGCGCACAGGTGCTCCTCGTCGTCGAGGGCGGTGGCCAGGATGATCGGCACATAGCGGTCGCGGCGCACGGCGCGGAGCTGGCGGCACACCTCCAGGCCGTCCATGCCCGGCATCATCACGTCCAGAATGATGAGCGAGAGGTCCGGCGTGGCGTCGGCCAGGCGGAGGGCCTCGGGGCCGTCGGCTGCCTGGAGGATGTGGTGGCCCTCGGGCTTGAGAAGCAGCGTGAGGAGCTTGCGGGCGTCGGGGTGATCGTCCACAACGAGGATCGTGGCGCGCGGGTGGGCAGGGCCGGAGTCAGGCACAGCGGGCCTCCAAGGATTCCGAGGGGGCAGGCGCCTCCGAGGGCAGTTGCGCGGGGGACGCGCCTGGGTTCGAGGGGGCGGCGGGCAGATGGGCGGCCACCGCGTCGAGCAGCGCGCCGGGGTCGATCGGCTTGGTGAGATAGGCGTCGCACCCCGCCCGGCGGCAGCGTTCTTCGTCGCCGGTCATGGCGTGGGCCGTCAGGGCCAGGATCGGCAGGCGAGCGCCCCGCTCCGTCCGGCGCAGGCGCCGGGTCGCCTCCAGGCCGTCCATCACGGGCATTCCGATGTCCATCAGCACGAGGTCTATGGCTTGGGTGCAGGCGGCTTCGACCGCCTGCTGGCCATTCTCGGCGAACGCCACGCGGTACCCGCCGCCGCGCAGGATGCGGGAGGCGAGTTCCCGGCCGGTCGGGTTGTCGTCGGCCACCAGGATGGTGGGCGCGCAGGCGGGCGGGGGCGGCTCGGGGGCCGCATCGGCTGCTGGCGGAGCGCAGGCCGCGTCGAGGACCGCGGCAATCTGCGCAACGATGCCGGGCAGGTCGTTGCCCGCCCGGTCGAGGATGGCGTCGTAGCGGCCATTGAGGCGGGCCAGGACCTCGGGCGGCAGGGGCGCTTCGGCGGAGACGACGACCGGCACGTGGCGGGTCTGGTCGCGGCGTCGCAGGGCATCGAGCAGCTCGAAGCCGTCCATTCCGCAGATCGTGAGGGCCATCACCACCAGGTCGGCCGGCGCCCCGGAGTCCAGCAACGCCAGGCAGTCGGCCCCTCCTGCGGCCGTGGCGACGCGGTAGCCGGCGCGGCGGAGCACCCTTTGGAGGACCAGGCGCACGGCGCGGTCGTCGTCCACGATGAGCACGTTGCCCCCGGTGCCGAACGAGCGGCGCAGCCGGTGGAGCTTGCGCACCAGGACCTCGCCGTCCACCGGCTTCTCCACATAGTCGAGCGCGCCGAGGCTGAAGGCCTTCTGCTTGTCGGAGAGCACGGAACAGACGATGACGGGCACATTGGCCAGCACGGGGTCGGCCTTCAGGGACTTGAGCACGTCAAACCCGTCCATCACGGGGAGCACGAGGTCCAGCACGATGGCCAGGGGCAGGCGACGCCGGGCGAGGTCGAGCGCCGCGGCGCCGTTCGGGGCGACCGTGCAGTGGTACCCGGCCTTCTCGAGCACGGTGGTCATGAGCCGGGCGTTCGTGGGCTCGTCCTCGACGACCAGGACGCTGCATCCGTTGTCCCGTGCGCGGGTGCGCGGCGCGGGCGGGGCGATGACGGGGTCGGGCGCGGGAGGGGGCGGCGCGGGGTCCGGTTCGGCGACCTCGGCGGGGTGCGCGCCGCCGGCGGGCGCGCCGCCGAGGTGGGCCTGGATGGTGAAGTGGAAGGTGCTGCCGCGTCCCACGGTGCTTTCGACCCACAGGTCGCCGCCGAGGAGTTTCGTGAGGCGCTGCGAGATGGCGAGGCCGAGGCCGGTGCCGCCGTATCGGCGGGTGGTGGAGCCGTCGCCCTGCACGAACGCGTCGAAGATGGCGCGCTGCCGGTCGGCGGGAATGCCGATGCCGGTGTCGGCGATCGCGAAATGGATGGTCTGAGCCTGGTCGTCGCCGGCCGAGATGGCGACGGTGACCGAGCCGGCTTCGGTGAACTTCAGGGCATTGCCGACCAGGTTGGTCAGGATCTGGCGCAGGCGGGCGCCGTCGGTGGTCGCGACGACCGGGGTGCCGGGCGCCACCTCCACGGTCAGGTGAAGCCCCTTTTCGTCCGCGCGCGGGCGGAGCAGGTCGCACACGCGGCGCGCCACGGCGGCCACGTCCACCACCTCCGGCTGCGCCTCGACGCGGTCGGCCTCGATCTTGGAGAGATCGAGGATGTCGTTGATCAGCGCCAGCAGTTCGTTGCCGCTGCGGCAGATGGTCTCGACACAGGCGCGTTGCTCGGGGCGGAGCGGCTCGCTGAGCAGCAGCTTGGCGAAGCCGAGGATGCCGTTCATCGGGGTGCGGATCTCGTGGCTCATGTTGGCGAGGAATTCGCTCTTGGCCCGGTTGGCTGCCTCGGCCGAGGCTCGGGCCTTCTCGAGATCGTCGAGCATGTGGAGGAGGGCCGTGCGCGTGTTCTCGAGCTCCTGGGCGCGTTCGGCCAGGGTGCGGCTGGCCTCTTCGGCCCGGCGCCGCGCGGTGACCAGCTCGGTGACATCAATCACGTTGAGCAGCACGCCGTCGTACAGGCCGTTGCGGCAGATGGGCTGGCAGCGCAGGATGAACTCGGTGTCGCCCATGCGGCGCTGGACGACGTGCTGCGGGCTGTTCGGGCGCGCCCGAAAGCCCTCGATGGCGCGGCGCACCTCCTCGGCGACGAGGCCGTGGTGGAACTCGTGCAGGGTGTGCCCGACCACCTCGGCGCGCCCCTTGCGCACGAAGCGAAGGAAGTAGTCGTTGACCTCCACGATGCAGTCGCTGGCATCGGCGAAGACGACGCCTTCTTCCATCCCGGAGATCATGGCCGAGAGCTTGGCATTCTCGCTGGCCAGGCCGTCGGCGGTCTGGCGGCGCGCCAGGATTTCGGCCTCCAGGGCTTCGTTGATGCCTGCCACCTCGGCGGCGGCCCTGGCCAGCCGCTCCTGGTGGCGCTGCCGCAACGCCAGGTAGAGGGCCAGCGACGCGGTGAGGGTGAGCCCGAAGGCCAGCCCCGACCACGGCAACCAGGTGCGGGCGCCGGAGGCGAAGTCGTGCGACGCCGTGCACACGATGGACCACAGGCGCTGGCCCACGCGGAGCTTCTTCTCCGTGTGCAGGGCGAGTGGCCCAGGAGGGATCGAGGTTTCGTCGCGAGGCGACGGTCCGGCGCCGGGCAGCGCGGGCAGGCCGCCCAGTTCCTGCTGTCCCTCCGGCGCCGACAGGTCGCGCAGGCGCACGTCCACCCCCGCGGCGCTCAAGCGCCGCATGGTGTTGGCCAGGAACCTCGTGGGCCGCAGCACGCTGACGAGGAAGCCCTGGAGGCTCGTGCGCCGCTCCGCGACGGTGCGGGCGGGTTCCCCCCGCCGGTACACGGCCACCACGAGCAGCAGTTCGCAGCCATCGCTCCCCTCGCGCACCGGCCTGATCCGCCCGGTGGCGACCACCTCGCCCGAGTCGCGCGCGCAGGCCATCGCCGCCCAGCGCACGGGGTCCGAGGCCGTGTTGAAGCCCAGCGCCCGCTCATTGCCCGCCCGCGGCTCGGCGAAGAGCAGGGGGAAGTACTCGGGCCGGGCCGGCGCCGGCACCAGGTTTCCGGCCTGGTCCAGCTCCCGGATCGCATACCCGCCAACCCCGTCGGCCTGCGCCCCTCTCTCGACCTGGGCGCGGTCCCCCTCAGCCACTCGCGGCACCCACCCCATCGCCTGGGTGCCCAGGAGATGCGGCAGGCACGCCGCAGCGAAGGAGCGGAACTCGTGCCGCTCGACCTCGTCGGAACCGTCGAAGAAGGCCCGCATGGCCGTGAGGGCGAACTGCTCGATCTCGAGGGACTCGCGGAGCTCGCTCACGCGCTCGGCGGCTAGCCGCTCGAAGTTCGCCCGCGCCTTCACGCGCTCCGAGTGGTCGGCGGCCCAGAAGGCAGCGCCCGACAGGGCTACCCCGACTCCGACGATCACCGCCAGCGAGACCGCGCCCCGGCGATGCGTGTCCTCGTGCGATTGGTGTGGACCCATCAGTTTCTCACTCCGGCGTCAGGCGTGTCGTGAGGCGAGAGGCCAGTGCTCGAGGCCAGGTCCGGTCGCTTCGCTGTCCGTCGCGCATCTTGGAAACTCCACTGGTGATGGGACAGACAGCCCCGTCCTGGTGAATGAGCAAACAGCGTGCCCAGGGCATTGGAGCAGGGTGCCGGGCCGCGGCGGCGCCGTAACCTGCTAAACACACGAGACTTGCAGCCCGTCAGCCCCCGGCGCACAGGCGGCCGCGCGCCGGGGCTATGGAACCGGCGCCATACACCGCCGCAGATAGCATGCGAGGTCACATGTGCGCCGGCGCCGCCGCAGGGGAACCGGCCTGGCTGGGGGAGCCCGGGAGCACGTACCCCGCCGCCGCCGCGTAGGCGGCCAGTTGCTCCTGGAGTTCGGCGTTCGTCGCCAGTAGTTGACGGCTGGCGTTCTCGGCCGCCCGGCGGGCGACGGCCAGTTCGGTGACGTCAACAAGGTTCAGCAGGACGCCGTCATAGGCGCCGTTGCGGTAGATGGGTTGCACTCGAAGCAGAAACTCGTGTTCGCCCACGCGCCGCTGGATCACGTGGGGCTTGGCGGCCACGCGCGAGCGGAAGTCGTCGAGGACCTGCTGCACGCGGTCCCGCATGCACGCCGGATGGACATTGCCGAGCGGCTGCCCGATGAGTTCCGAGCGCTCGCGCCCCACGAAACGCAGGAAGTAGTCGTTGACCTCCACGATGCGGTCCTCGGCATCGGCGAAGACGACGCCCTCCTCCATCCCGGCGATCATGGCGGAGAGCTTGGCCGATTCTCGGGCCATGGCCTCGGCGATGCGCCTCCGGCTGGCGACCTCGCCCTCGAGGGCCTGGTTGGCCTCCTGAAGGCGGCCGGCCAGCGCGGCCATGCGCCGCGCGTACTCGATCGAGCTCAGGAAGTAGAAGGTGAGGATGCCGGTCAATATGAGAGACGAGAGAAGGATGCCCCAGGCCTCCCACGCCTGCGCCCCGTGCGCGGGGGAGGGCTCGCGGTGCTCGTCGGCCACACAGTGGTGGCTGGCAAGGATGAATAGGGCGATGGCCATCACCAGGCCGATGCCTGCGACCATGGCCACCGAGATTCTGGCCCCTCGGAGACAGCCTTCCGCGTGCTGGCGGGCTCTCATGGCGACGACCCTCAACGGCTGGTCCACGAGCGCGAAGTCACCCCGGTGCGGCGCCGGCGGCCGGGCAGCGAAGGCCATCTGCCGGCGCCGCCGACGTGGATGAGGGAGCAATCGCCGTGCCGGCCGCCCGCGCAGGCTTGGGGGCAGACGCATGAGGCCACGTGAAGGGCGGTTATGAGCAAGAGAATGGCGGCGGCGGGGGCCTGGACGCCTCGCGGTGCGGGGGCCGCGCCATACAGGGCCCTCCAGTGGCCGTCAGCGGCGACGCGCCCAGGGGTCGAGGCGGCGGAACTCGCGGAGCATGAAGTCCTTGGTCTCGGGCCGGGCGCCGATCGCGGTGTGGTCGCCGTAGTCGCCCAGGATGAAGCCGCCGTCGGGCGTGCCCCAGGTGCGCATCAACTGCCTGGCCTCGGCGGTGATGGCCCGGCGGTTGCCGGCCGGCAGGGTCGCCTGGATGTCGCAGAGGGACTCGAAGCAGACTTTGCCCGCGAACTGGCGGCCGATCTCCTCGATGCCGTTGGCCCGTGGCTGCTGCATGTTCAACACGTCCACCCCCGCCTCGATGAGGCCGGGGATGGCCTTGTTGATCTTGCCGCAGGAGTGCATCCAGACGAACCAGCCGCACTCGTGGATGGCGCGGAAGAGGCGCTGGTAGCGGGGGAGGAAGAAGCGGCGGAACAGCTCGGGCGAGACGTGCAGGTCGCTTTGTGTGCCCCAGTCCTCCGTGAAGCTCAGCGCCTGGATGCGGCTCCCCGCGATGCGGTGCATGTTGCGGATGATCCCCAGGTCGTACTCCACGATGTGCTCGGCCAGCTCGTGGATCGCGGGGCGGTCGTCCATCAGGTCGAGCATGCAGTTCTCGAAGCCGTGGAGGCTGTGCATGCGCTCCCACAGGATCATGAAGATGCCGGTCACCGTGAAGTGGTCGCGGCGGGCGGGGTCGGCAGCGAGATCGTCAAGCTGCTTCGGCACGTTCACGTAGCGGCGCGGGTCGTCGGGGTCGGGCCACGGGAAGTCGTTCATCCCCGCGAGGTCTTCGAGGGGGTGGCCCTTCACCTGGCCCATGTTGGGCACCTCGGTCTTGCCCCAGCGGCAGAGCCACTGGTCCACGGCCGGATCGTCCTGGGCCTGGGGCGGCTTGGGCTGCTCGTAGCCGATCCAGGTCACGTCGCTGGCCGGGCCGTAGCCGTTGATGGGCAGGCGCTCGGGCCGGCGGAACTCGATCGCGCGGGTCACGACTTCGCGGGGGGTCATCGGGCCTCCTGGTACTCCTGGTCCTTGCGCCAGATGCGGCCGTCCTTGCCCTCGTAGTCGGCCGTGGCCCCGCAGTTGATCAGGAGGGACGCGCCGGCGGGCCGGCCCTGTCGCAGGGGTCTCACTTCGATGGCGTTGATCATCGGGTTCTGGACCTTCGGGGCGAACGCGATGGTCAGTTCGCCGTCCTTGACCTCGGCTTGGAACTCCTTGACGAGGGCGGCGAAGCTCTGGTTGCCGGCCTCCTTGAACACATCGAAGTCCACCAGCACAGGCTTGCCTTCGATGGCGACGGTGAAGACGCGCTGCCCGGGCTCCTTGATCCCCTCGTAGGTTTCGGCGAAGTGGAGCTTCACGGAGCACGCGCCGTTGGCGATGGGGATGCGGTAGGCGGTCATGCTGTAGTGCTCGGTGAGGTAGAGAGCCTTGTCCTGGGTGTTCTTCACCTCGGCGTCGGCGCGGGCCACGGCCTTTCCGCCCACGTAGCCCCAGCGGGCGGCCGGAGCAGCGGGCGGCTGCGGCTCGGGCGCCGGACGCGCCTGACGCCCCCCGCGCGGAGCGCAGGACGCTGACAGGAGAAGCATCGCGCACACGGCGAGGCGTGCCGGAACGTTTGCTCTCATCGCAGGCTCCTTATGCCACGAAGATGACCTTGCCGGTGTTGCCGGTGTTGAAGGTGGCGTAGGCTTCGGCGCCCTGCTCGATGGGGAAGCGATGGGTGATCATCCTGGCAGCGGGCAGGCCGGCGTCGAGCAGGCGCACGATTTCGTCGAACTCGCCGAGCGGGAAGCAGGTGGAGCCGCTGAGGGTGATCTCCTTGCGGTTGAAGTGGTTGGACGGGCTGATCCTGGCCTCGGGCTGCTCGCCGACGATGGCGACGTGGCCGAAGTGGCGCACGAGGTCGAGCGCCGTGTAGAGCGGCTGGGGCTTGCCCGAGCACTCGAAGGCGCGGTCGAGGCCGTAGCCCTTCGTCAGCTCGCGAATCTGCGCCGCCACGTCGCCCGCGGCGGGGTCCACCACGTCGGCCGCGCCCAGCTTCTTCGCCAGGTCGCGCCGGAAGGCGATGGGGTCCACGGCGATCACGCGGGCGCCCAGGAAGGCCGTGACGCACACGGCCCCCAGGCCCATCGGCCCGAGGCCGAAGACGGCCACCGTGTGCCGCGCATTGGTGCCCATGCGCTTGTTCGCGTGGTGGTGGGTGCCCACGGGGTCGAGGATGAGGCAGCCCTGCTCGAACGAGACCGACTCGGGCAGCGGGAGGAGCGAGCGCTCGCAGATGCGCACGTGGGTGGCGTGCACGCCGTCGAGGCCGAAGCCGTAGACGCCCTTGTTCTTGCGGCAGTAGATGGTGTAGCCCATGCGGCAGTGGTCGCACACCCCGCAGGGGTAGATGGCGGTGGTGCACACGCGGTCGCCCACCTTGAGCACGCGCGGCTTGTCCACGGCCACCACCACGCCCGCCCCCTCGTGGCCCGGGATGAAGCGCTTTTCGCCGGGCGACTGGTAGAGGGCGTGGAGGTCGCTGCCGCAGATGGCCGCGGCCTCGAGCCTCACCACCACTTCCTCGCCCTGGGGCACGGGGTCGGGGTAGTCGCGAACCTCCACTTTCCCTGCGTCCAGAATCTTCAGGCCGCGCATGGCATGGTTCTCCTGGGGTGAGAGGGCGGCGGACGGTCGGGGCCAGTATATCGCGGCGGGTGGGAATTGCAAGATGCCCTTGCGTTCGCGGCGAAGAGCAGTACACTAGAGGGGAAGCGGCGCAGCGGCGCCGCCCCCTGAGCCTGCAACGCGGCCTCCCCCGCAACAGGGCGGTCCGTCGGCCTCATCCCGGCCCGGGGCCTGCGGAGATGCCCGCGGGGGAGGCCCTCCCTCTCGGAGCGCACCCGGTGGCGGTGGAGGCGCGAGTGGCGGTCGAGGTGAAGCGTCGGGCGCGCGGCGGGCGCCTGCCGTGCGCCGCCGCGCTGGCTCTGGCTCACGAGCTGGGCCTGCCGCCCCTGGCCGTGGGCCGGGCCGCGAACGAGCTGGGCATCAAGATTGACGATTGCCAGCTCGGCTGCTTCGGCCACGGGAAGCAGGGGCGCTGAATGGCGAACGCGCTCTGCATCATCGGCCAGAAGCACGTGGGCAAGACCACCCTCATCGAGCGGCTGATCCCCGAGCTCGCGCGGCGCGGCTACCGCGTGGCCACGGTGAAGCGGCCCGCCCACCACTTCGAGTTCGATGTCCCCGGGCGCGACAGCTACCGCCATTTCGCCGCCGGAGCGGCGGCCACCCTGGTGTACGGCGATGGCGTCGTGGGGCTCGTGCGTCGCACGGCGGCGCCGCCCGTGTTGGCGGAACTCATCGCCGAACATCTGGCCGACGCCGACCTCGTGCTGGTGGAGGGCCACAAGAGCGCGCCCCTGCCCAAGATCGAGGTGTTCCGCGCCGGCACGCACCCACGGCCCCTGTATGGCGGCCAGCCCGACATCCTGGCCATCGCGAGCGACGAGCCGCTCGAGCTGGGCATCCCGTGGCTCGACCTCGACGATGCGGGGGCCATTGCGGCCTTCATCGTTGAGCGTTTCCCCCTGCGTGCCTGAGGCCCCGCTTCATTCGGCTGACGTGTTGCGGCCCATCAGGGCTTGGCGCTCGCGACGCGGCCGCCGCCGGGGCGCGTGGGGCCGGGGCTGCGGCGCCCGCGATGGCCATCCCATAACCCTCTATGCCCCAACGCCTTACGCTCCCCATGCAGCCCCATCGCATGCTGGCTCATCCCCCAGATGAGCGCGCATGGCCGGAGCCGCGAGAATCGCCCATTCTCGCCCATCTACCCATGCTGTATCACCTTCCCACTCTCGGGGTTGATACAGCATGGGCAGGCGGCGCCCTCCCAGGAAACCGCAAGGCCCGCAACGAGCAGGCATGCCCACACCCTGCACCAGGGCAGCCGAGCCAAGATCGCCAGACTCTGAATCGTCTGGTCTCCAAGCCCTGACCGCCCGTCGCCCATATCACGCCGTGAGAGCGAAAAGGACGTAGGCGGGGGGGAGCGGCCACGAAGGGCCTCGAATCGCCAAAGCGCCATACTTGCTCAACCCAGGGGGGGAGGGAATTGAGCAAGTATGGGTGGAAAGGCCATAGAGCCGTCCGGATCGCCAAAGCGCCATACTTGCTCAGCTCTCGGCGGCGGCAGCGCTGAGCGGGTATGGAGGCGGCGTGTCTGGTTTCCCAGACTCTAGGAGCCTGTCCAAGAATCCGCGTGAGGCTGCGACGCCGCCGATTCGGGCCGC
>DAOOIT010000086.1 GCA_035384565.1 Planctomycetota bacterium
GCTTTGGCGGCGCGTTTGCCGCGATTGACGTGGTCTGAGCCCGCCGTCCTTCCTCACTCCGGAGCCGGGGGAACGCGATTCTCCCGGCTCCTCGCATGCGCCGCCTGCGCCTTGCTGCCCTCGCTTCGCGGCCGATGCTGCGCGAATTGTGCTTCGGGCCTTGCATGACGCAGGCAAATCTGGTTCTTATGAGGGGCAGTGAACTGGGGTTCCTCCCGCCGCAGCGAAGGGCGAAGAGGCGTCCACGGGGCCACTGACACATGGAGGATGCTCAAATGACCAGGCGATTGGGGATCGTGTTGTTGCTCGTCGGCGCAGGCATTGTGGGCTGCGCCGTGCCGAAGCAGAGGCAGCGGGCCGCGGCTGCCGCAACGTTCGCGGGGGACCTGGCGTTTCTGAAGAAGCATTCGGACGTGCTCGTGCTCTCGGACAAGTCAGGCCAGGCCCAGGTGGCTGTGGTGCCGCTATACCAGGGCCGCGTGATGACCAGTTCGGCGACGGGGCCCGAGGGGCTGAGCTTCGGGTGGATCAACCGCGAGCTCATCGCCTCAGGCCAGCGCAAGCCGCAGTTCAACCCCCTGGGCGGCGAGGACCGCTTCTGGATCGGCCCCGAGGGCGGCCAGTTCTCCATCTATTTCCCCAAGGGCGCGAGCGACAAGTTCGACTTCAAGGACTGGCAGGTGCCGGCGCCCATTGACTGGGGCGGGTGGAACGTGGTGGCCAGCGAGCCGACCCGGGCGCATTTCCGCAACTCCTTCTCGCTGGTCAACTTCTCGGGCACCAAGTTCGACGTCGTGGCCGATCGCATCGTGCGTCTGCTCGACCCCGAGGCCATCAAGGCCAGCTTCGGCATTGACCTCCCCGGGGGCGTCAAGGCCGTGGCCTACGAGAGCGACAACAGCATCCGCAACGCGGGCCAGAACGCCTGGGTGCGCGAGACCGGAGCCCTCTCTATCTGGATCCTGTGCATGTACAACCCCTCCCCCGCCACCACCGCCGTGATCCCCTATCTTCAGGGGCCGGAGGACCAGCTCGGCCCCATCGTCAACGACAGCTACTTCGGCAAAGTGCCGCCCGACCGCCTGAAGGCCAAGGACGGCGTTATCTTCTTCAAGTGCGACGGCAAGCAGCGCGGCAAGATCGGCCTCAGCCCCAGACGGGCCAAGCCGATTATGGGCAGCTACGACGCCGCGAACCGCGTCCTCACCCTCGCCACCTACACAAAGCCCGAAGGGGCGACAGACTACGTCAACTCGATGTGGGAGATTCAGAAGGAGCCGTTCAAGGGCGACGTGGTGAACAGCTACAACGACGGCCCCACGCCGGCCGGCCCGCCGCTCGGCCCCTTCTACGAGCTGGAAAGCTCGTCCCCAGCGGCCTTCCTGAAGCCGGGCGAGAGCCTCAAACACGTCCATCGCACCATGCATCTCGTCGGTCCCGAGGCCGAGCTCGACAAGATCGCCCGTGCGACGCTGGGCGTGGGCCTGGCCGACATCAAGGCCGCGTTCCAATAGGCGTTCCGCCCTGAGGCAGATGGCCACGTCGGCGCGACGGGTTGGTTGCCGGTTGGCCTTCGCGCAACCAGCGGGACGGGAGGTCTGCCCGGCTGGCCTGGTGGTTCTGGGCGAGCAGGGCCGGTGTCGTCGCGCGCTGGACACGAGAGGTGTCTGCCTGCCGCCTTCGGCTGCCGGCAGGCTGCGCCGGGTGCCTGAGGCCGGCCTGTCGCCGTCCGCCTGTTTCCTCACCCAGGTAGTTGTCCATGGACATCGCATTCATTGTGACACCCTTGCTGCTGCTCTTCGTGGTTCTGGCGGCTGTGTGGCTCGACCGCTGGAGCGTTCCTGTCATTGCGGTGGCGCTGGGGGCCGGGATACTTTTCGGCAGCGATGTGCTGGGCCTCTGGCACTTCGACGATATGGTACTGACCCACCACGTCGCTAATATCGCCTTGGTCTTCATTCTCTTTCAGGGGGGCTTCGGAACCAAGCGAAGCGACTTCAAAGCGGTGGCTTGGCCAGCGGGCGGGTTGGCCACCTGGGGCGTGCTCCTCACGGCCGCAGCCACCTTAGGCACCCTCTGGGGCCTGCTGGGCTGGCCCTTCGAAAGGGCGTGCCTTCTCGCCGCCATTACCTCATCCACGGACGCCGCAGCCACCTTCTCCATCTTGCGGAGGCAGTCGCTCCCTCCCAAGCTAGCGTCCACCATCGAGATCGAGAGTGCCGCCAACGACCCCATGGCGGTGCTGCTGACCGTGGTGGCGGTCCAGAGCTTCGCACACGGGCAGACGCAGTGGCTCCTCGTCATCCTCACGTTCGTGTGGAAGTTCTCCGTCGGCCCCCTGGTCGGCTGGGTGCTCGGCCGTGGCGCGCTCTGGCTGTTCAACCGCCTACGCCCACAGGACAGGGCGCATTACTACGTGCTGCTCCTTGGGGTAGTTCTCCTGACCTATGGCTTGGCCGAATGCGCGCAGGCCAGCGGCATGCTGGCGGTGTTCGTGTGTGGGTGTGTCATGGGCAATCACCCGTTCGTGCACCGGCAAGGCGTCGCCAACTTCTCGGCAGCATTGGCCGCCATCGTCAACATCGGCATGTTCCTCATGATGGGACTCCTGGTTTTTCCGCACCAGTGGTCTGGCGTGTGGCTGGACGGTGTGGTGCTGTTCCTCGTGCTGGCCCTGGTCGCGCGGCCCATCGCCGTGGCCCTAGGCTTGCTGGGGATGCCGTTCGCCTGGAAGAAGAAAGTCTTCATCGCGTGGGCGGGCCTGCGCGGAGCGGTGCCCATCGTTCTGGCCACCTACCCGGCAGCCTATGGCCTGCCGGACAGCCAGGACATATTCAACCTCGTCTTCTTCGCCGTGCTGCTCTCGGTGCTCGTGCAGGGGTCCAGCCTCGGAATCGTTGGGCGCGCATTGGGCCTCTCGGCGCATGCTCGCCCCAAGCCACCATATAGGCTGGAGTTGCTCGCCATGGCCGAGACCGACCTGGACCTCGTGGTGGTTGACCTGCCGGGGCCGCTGGGCATCGCAGGCCCCCTGGTCCGCGACCTGGAACTCCCACCGGATGCTCTAGTCATCCTCGTCACGCGACGCGAGCGGGCGCTGAGCCCCAGGGGCCACACGCAACTGGAGGGCGGGGACCAGGTCACCGTGCTGGCGCACGCCGCCGACGAGGAGACGATCCGTCAAGCCTTAGTCGCACCCTTCCGCCCGCCGGCCGACAGCTAGAGTCCGTGCGGAGGCCCACGCAGCGCTGCGGCGCAGCGCGGAGAGCACGGGGCAAGCGTTGCCAGCGTCTCCCTTCTCATGCTCGCGTTCGCATTCCCCTGCCGCAACCCCACCGGGATCGAGGGGTTTCACCCCGGGGGTGGAACCTGTCAGGTGTCCTTGCGTCTAATACTGAATGATGCCATAATATGGGCCGATCCGGATTCCCCCTGCGCAAGGAGCCCTCGATGGCAGATGCCGCCGTTCAGACCCAGGCTGAGGCCGTGCAGGACCAGGACGTGCAGGCGCTGGAGCGCTTCCGCGCCGCCTGCACGCAGCTCCGCGAGGAGCTCCGCCACATCATCGTGGGACAGGACCAGGTGGTTGAGGAGGTGCTGCTGGCGATGTTCTCGCGCGGCCACTGCCTGCTCGAGGGCGTGCCCGGCCTGGCCAAGACGCTGCTGGTGCGAACGCTGGCCCGCGTCCTCTCGCTCCAGTTCCACCGCATCCAGTTCACGCCCGACCTGATGCCGTCGGACATCATCGGCACGGAAATCCTCCGCGAGGACAAGGCGACCGGGCACCGGGCCTTCGAGTTCGTCCGCGGCCCGCTGTTCGCCAACATCGTGCTGGCCGACGAGATCAACCGCACCCCGCCCAAGACCCAGGCCGCCCTGCTCGAGGCCATGCAGGAACACCGCGTGACCGCCAGCGGCAAGGAATACTACCTCCACGAGCCATTCCTCGTCCTCGCCACGCAGAACCCCATCGAACAGGAAGGCACCTATCCCCTGCCCGAGGCCCAGCTCGACCGCTTCATGTTCCACGTGCGGGTGGACTACCCGGCCTTCGACGAGGAGATCGAGGTAGTGCGCCGCACCACCACCTTACGCGACCCCGAGGTCAAGCACGTGCTCACGGGCGAGGACATCGTGAAGCTCCAGGACCTCGTCTATCGCATCCCCGTGCCCGAGCACGTCTATCGCTACGCCGTGACCCTGGTGCGCAAGACGCGGAAGAAGGAGGCCGACTCGCCCGACTACGTGCGCGACTGGGTGGCCTGGGGCGCCGGGCCGCGGGCCTCGCAGTACCTCATCCTGGGCGCCAAGGCCCGCTCGATCCTCCTCGGGCGTGGCTATGCCTCGGTGGAGGACGTCAAGGCCGTCGCCGCCCCTGTGCTGCGCCATCGCATCCTGCTCAACTTCAATGCCGAGGCCGAGGGGATCACATCGGACGACGTGGTGGCGCGGCTGCTGGGCGAAGTGCCGGCGATTGAGGCGGAAGCATGACCCGTGATGCGTGACGCGTGACGCGCGGCAGGACGAGAGCCCAGGGTCTCTCCTCTCTCCACGCCTCACGGGTCCGGGACGCATCACGACACCGCGCGGGGCATCACGCGTGCCAGCAAGCAGAGAACGCCAGATTGACCGCAAGGCCGTGGCCAAGATCAGCCGGCTCGAACTGCGCGCGCGCCAGGCCGTCGAGGGCTACTACTCGGGCATCCACAAGAGCCCCTACCACGGCTTCAACGTCGAGTTCGCCGAGTTTCGCGAGTACTCGCCCGGCGACGACCCGCGCTACATTGACTGGCGGGTCCTCGCCCGCACCGACCGCTTCTTCATCAAGCAGTTCGAGGCCGAGACCAACCTGAGCTGCTACATCCTGCTCGACACGAGCGGCTCGATGGACTTCACGACGGCCCCCGAGACTCGCCTCGACTATGGCGCCGGTCTGACCGCCTCGCTCGCCTTGCTGATGCTCCACCAGGGCGACCAGGCGGGGCTGGTGACCTTCGACAATGCGGTACGGGCCTTCATTCCGCCGCGCGGCAATGCCCGGCACTTCTCGGCCATCCTCGAAACCCTGGAGAACCTGAAACCCGGCGCCGACACCAACATCGCCGCCGTTCTCCACGAGATCGCCGAGCGCATTCGCCGCCGCAGCATGGTCATCGTCATCAGCGACCTCTTCGACAACGTGGAGGCGCTGCTCAACGGCCTCCAGCACTTCCGCCATCGGCGCCACGAGGTCATCGTCTTCCACCTTCTGGACGACGCGGAGCTCGAGTTCCCGTACGACCGCGTGACGCTCTTCGAGGGCATCGAGCGCGGCGAAGAGATCGTGGTGGACCCGCGCCTGATGGCCGAGAGCTACCGCACGCGCTTTCGCCAGTTCCTCGAGCGCCTGCGCAAGGGTTGCACCGAGAAGAACATTGACTACGAGCGCATGCAGCTCTCGGACCCGTTCGATCGGGCGCTGACGGCGTACCTGGGAAGGCGCCGATGACTGGGCTGGGACGGATAGGGCCGATGGAACAGAGGGGACACCGGCGGCACGCGGTCGCGCAGGTTTTGCCGGTCCTATCGGTCCTATCAGTCCCATTCGTCCCATCGGTCCCGTAGGCATCGCAACGCAAGCGGGCACAGTATGCGTTTCCTCCATCCCGAGTTCCTCTGGCTCGCCCCGCTCGTCGCGCTGCCGATCCTCATCCACCTGCTGAACCGCATCCGGTACCGGCGGGTGCGGTGGGCGGCGATTGACTTTCTGCTGACGATGGAGCGGCGGGCGGTGCGGCGCGCGCGGCTTCGCCAGATCCTCCTGATGGCGCTGCGCATGCTGCTGCTGGCCGCCGCCCTCGGCGCGCTGCTTCAGCCGGTGGTGCGGGGCGGCCTGGCCGCGCTGCTCGGCGGCAGCCGGCAGGTGGCGGTGCTGCTCGACGCCTCGGCCTCCATGTCCGCCACCGGGCCGGGAGGCTCGGCGTTCGAGCGCGGCAAGGAACTCGTGTCGCATACCCTCGATGCCCTCCCCCGCGGCGCGCGCGTCGCGGGCGGCTGGTTCGCGCACAGCTACGTCTCGCCCTTCCGCGAGCCGCTCCAGGACCGCGCGGCCGTGGCCGCCGTGCTCAAGGACGCGCGTCTCACCGGCGGACACGGCGACGTGCCGCGGGCGCTTCGAGCCGCCGCGGAATCCCTTGCCCACGGAGGCGGCGGCGGCACGATCTGGCTGCTCACCGACCTCCAGGCCAGCGGCTGGCGCGCCGACGAACAGGGCGAGTGGCAACAGGTGCGCGAAGCCCTCGCCAGGGCCGGCAAGCCCCAGATCATCATCACCGACCTCCACCCCGGCGTCGAGAGCAACCTCTCGGTCGTGGCCGTGAGCGTGGCGCCCGCTGTGATCGTGGAGAACGACGCGCCCAAGCTCACCGCCACCGTGGAACTGCGCGCGAGGGGCGAAGCCAGCGCCGTCGCGAGTCTGGCCCTCTTCCTCGACGGCCGCCGCGTAGACAGCCGCACACACCAGTTCGCTGAGCCGGGCAAGGCCGACCTCGTGTTCAACCTGCCCCCCCTGAAGGCCGGCCCGCACGCAGGCTACTTCGAACTCAGCCCCGACGCCCTGCCCGGCGACGACCGCCGCTACTTCCTTCTGCATGTCGCCGCGCGGGTGCCCGTGCTCGTCGTGGACGGCGCCCCCTCGTCGGTGCCCTTCGAGAGCGCCGCCGACTTCGTGAAGCTGGCCCTCCAGCCGCCGGAGGCCGGGGCCATCGAGCGGTCACCCTTCGCCGTCCAGGCCGTGTCACTTCAGGAACTGGCCGGCACCGACCTCTCGAAGTTCGCGGCCGTGGTGGTGGCCGACGTGCCGCCCCTGCCGCCCGACGCGGTTCAGCGCCTCCACGACTACGTCACCGCCGGCGGCCTGCTCCTGCTCTTCCCCGGCGCCCACACGCAGATCGAGGCCTGGAACGGGGAGAAACTCGCCGGCGTGCCGCTCCAGCCTCTTGTCGAGGCCGAAGGCGACAAGCAGATCAAGCTCGGCCCGGTGGCCCCCGTCAACCCCGTCGTGTCCCAGTTGCCCGCGGAGGGCCTCGACCGTGTGCTGCTCGCGAAACTCTTCCGCCTCAAGCCCGACGCCCAGACCACCGAGGCCCTGATCCACACCGAGCGCGGCGAGCCATTTCTCGTCCGACGCCAGAGCGGCCGGGGCAAGGTCTATGTCTTCGCCGTGTCGGCGCAGCCCGACTTCTCGAACTTCCCCTTCACGCCGCCCTTCCTGCTGATCCTGCACCGAGCCATCCACACCCACCTCGTCGAGGGCGCAGCGCCGCTCGCCCTGCCCACGTTCACCGAGTTGCGGCTGACGATGCCACCAGGGGACCACTTGGTGCTCACGCCCGACGGCGCCGCCGTGCCCGTGATGCGGCCGCCCGAGGGCGACCTTCTGTTCACAAGGACCGAGGCGGCGGGCATCTACCGCCTTGTCACCGGCAGCGCCGCGCCGGCGGACCCCGGGACGGCGCCTGCCGTGGCCGCGCTGAATCCGCCCGCGCAGGAATCCGAGCTCGAGCGCCTCGACGCCGCCGCGATCAACGCCCTGCTGCCCGACAGCTCCATCAGCTACCTGCGGGCCGACGGCGGCGTGGAGTCCATCGGCCAAGGCACGGAGGCGCAGAGCGCGGCCTCAACGTTTCCCCTCGCGGCCATCGCCCTGGTGTTCCTGCTGGGCGAAGTGCTCCTCGCGTGGTCCATGGGCCGGCCCAGCGCCGCCGGGAGGCAGGAATGAACACGATGCGCGTGGTCTTCGACTGCCCCCTTCCGCCCTGGCTCGTCGCCGCCGCGGCCGCCGTGGTGGCGGGCGTGGCCTTATTCTTCCTGCGGCGCGACACCGCCCACCTTCGCCCCCTGGTGCGCCGGACGATTCTCGCGCTGGCAGCGGCCGCCGCGGTGCTGCTCGCAGGCATCCTGCTAAGCCCGAAGTTCGTCCGCACCTGGCCCGACCCCCACAAGCCGCTGTGCACGGTGCTGGTGGACGGTTCGCGCAGCATGCTGCTGACCGATTCCTACAGCGGCAAGCTGCTCGAGCGGCTCAACCCCAAGGAGGCGCCCGCCGCCGGGCCGCGCGAAGTGGCGCGCCAGGAGCTGGTCAGTCTTCTTCTCGCCCCCGGCCCCGAGGGCTGGCTGACCAAGGTGCGTGAGAGCTTCGACATCGCGGCCTGGCGCTTCGCCGGCTCCCTGGACGCGCTGTCGCTGAGCCCCGACGCACCGCCCTTCGAGGTCCACCCCGAGGGTTACACGACCGCATTGGGCGAGGCCCTCGACCAGGTGACCCGCGGCGTCGGCGGCGCGCGGCCGAGGGCCGTCGTCCTCCTCAGCGACGGCGCCTGGAACACCGGGCGCGACCCCTCCGAGGTGGCGCGCGTGCTCGGGCGCATGGGTATCCCGGTCTTCCCGATCGGCATCGGCAACCCCAGCCCGCCGCGCGATGCCGCGGTGGTGGCGCTGCGCGCGCCGAAGAGCGCCCTGCTCGGCGACGAGGTGCTGCTGAGCGCCGACGTGGGCTCGAGCGGCATGGGCGCCGCCCGCCTGCCGGTGCAGCTCGTCAGCGGCGCCGACGTCATCGCCGAGAAGCAGGTCGTCACGCTGCCCTCGGGCCAGCCGGTCAGCGTCAGCTTCACCTTCGTGCCCGACACGCCCGGCCTCCGCACCTTCAGCGTCCGCATTCCCCGCCAGGAGGGCGAGCAGGACGAGGCGAACAACTCCGCCAAGGCCAGCATCGAAGTCTCGGAGCGCAAGATTCGCGTGCTCCTCGTGGATTCCGAGCCGCGCTGGGAGTTCCGCTTCCTGCGCAACGTCTTCGAACGCGACCCGGCCGTGCAGCTCACCGTGTGCCTGCTGCGCCCCGGCCTCGGGCCGATCAAGGGCGAGGGCTACCTTGATGCCCTCCCCACGCAGAAGCCGCAGTTCGCCGAATACGACCTGTTCTTCCTGGGCGACCTGAGCCGCGAACAGATGCCTGAGGAGTTCCTGAAGGAACTGGCGGATGCGGTGAAGGTGCGGGGTGGCGCGCTCGTGGTCATCGCGGGGCGGCGCCAGAACTGCCGCGGCCTCGCAGGCACCCCCGTGGCCGCCATCCTGCCCGTCGCCCTCGGGGGCGCGGAGGGGGGCGGCCGGGGCGAGCCGTTCACCGTCGAGCTGACTCAGGACGGCGCGAGCCACCTGGTCACCCGTCTCGCGCCCGACCCCGAGGAGAACCAGAGCGTCTGGTCGCGGCTGCCCAAGGTCCGCTGGTCGGCGAGCGTGGGCGGCCTGGCGCGCGGCGCCACGGCGCTCCTCGTGCACCCCTACCGCCTCGCCGGACAGTCGAAGCTCCCGCTCCTCGCCGTCCAGCGTGTCGGCATGGGCAAGGTCCTGTTCCTCGGCATCGAGGAGACCTGGCGCTGGCGACAGGAGGTGGGCGACAAGTACCACTACCGCTTCTGGGCGCAAACGATCCGCTGGATGGTGAAGCGGCAGTTCGCCGAGGGCGACCCGCGCGCCCGGCTGTCGCTCGACCGCACCGAATGCGACGCCGGCGAGGCGGTGGAGGTGGAAGCCTATTGCCTCGGCCCCGACGGCTTCCCGCTCGAGGCCGCGCGCGTGTGGGCGAAGATCGACTCGGACGCTGGGGCCTCCCAGCGCCTGGCCCTGGCCGCGGCCCCCGGCGGCTGGGGCATCTACCGCGCGATCTTCAAGCCCGACAAGCCCGGCAAGTACTCCCTGCGCCCCATCGTGTCGGCCTACGGCGACGAGCCGCTGTCGTCCGTCGCCATGCTCACCGTGTCTCGGGCCGACCTGGAGAAGAAGTTTCTCGCCCAGGATGCAAACACGCTGAATTCTATTGCACTCGCGAGCCGAGGGCAGTATCTTAGAGTAGACGAGAGCGATCGGCTGCCCTCGCTGCTGGCGGCGAAGGTCGAGCGGCGCATGCTCACATCCGAGCACTCTCCTTGCCGCCATTGGCTGTATTATTCGGTGCTCGCGCTGCTGCTCGGCGCGGCGTGGCTCATCCGCAAGAGGAGTGGGCTGGCATGAGCGCACCAAGACGGTCCCATCTGCCCGATGCCCTGCGACGCGTGATTGACGGCTACCGCCGCCGCTGGCGCGTCGTGTACACCCACACGGGGTTGCTGATCACCCTGGCCGTGCTGGCCTCCACCGTGGGCGCTGCCGTGGCGGCCGACCGGATGCTGCGCCTGTCGCCCGTCCTGCGCTCGGGGGCCCTGGCGGCGATTCTGGGCGCCTGCGCTCTGTGCCTGGCCCGCTGGGTGCTGTGGCCGGCCGTGCGGCGCCTGCGCGACCGCGACGCCGCGGCGCGCCTCGGCCACCACTTCCCGAAGGTGGAAGAGGACCTCGTGAGCGCCGTGGAGTTGAGCTCCGAGAACTTCGATGAGCAAGGCATCTCGCGGGGCCTCGTTCAGTCGGCTCTGCGCCAGATCGCCAACCGCGCCAGCACGGTGGACCCGCGCGTCGCCGTGCCGGTGAAGCCGTTGCTCAAGGCTGGCGCTGTGGTGGCCGTCCTGCTCGCGCTGCTCCTCGGGGCGTACCAGGTTTTCCCAGAGGCGGTGCGCAACGCCCTCACGCGGCTCTTCCGGCCCGACGCAGGCGTGCCCTATTTCTGCTACACGAAGCTCGCCATCGAGCCCGGCGACCGCGTGGTGCGCGTGGGCGACGCCGTGGAGGTCCAGATCGCTACCTCGGGCGAGCCTGCCCGCATGGCCCGCCTCTACGGCCATAGGGGCACGGGCGGCGAGACCTCCGACCGCATCGCCGTGACCCTGGCGTGCGACCAGGGCGCTGCGCGCTGGAATACCGGCCCGCTCTTCAAAGACCTGCACTACCGCGTGGCCGCAGGCGACGCGCTGTCGCCCTGGCACCACATCCGCGTGGTGCCGCCGCCCTCGCTCAGCAAGAAGAGCGCGGTTCTGACCCTGCCGAAGTACGCCGAGAACGCGCAGCGTGTGGTCGAGCCGATCGAGGGGCCGCTCCAGGTCGTCGAGGGCACGCAGGTGGTCATCAAGGCGACGCCCGTGACCCGCGGCCCCGAGCCCGAGTTCCAGTGCCGAGGCGAGTTGCGGCTGGACAACGCCACGTACGCCCTTGCGCCCGATAGCTCGGGCGCGTTGGCCTCAGCGCCATTCGCCCCGAGGAAAAGCGGCGAGTACGCCATCACCCTCACCGACGGCTTCGGGCTGACCAACCGCGCGCCCGAGAGCGTGTACATCAAGGTCGCGCCCGACCGCGTGCCTGTGGTGGCATTCGCCAGGCCGGGGCGCGACCTGTTGGCGTTGCCCGGCGAGCGGGTGACGCTCGAGGCCACGGCGCGCGATGAGTTCGGCGTGCGGGGCTTGACCCTGGCCTGCCGCACCCTCAAGGCTAAGGAGGCCGCCGAGGCATCCGAACGCTGGGAGCGCCGCTCGCTCAAGGAGGGCGGCCCCACGGTGGCCGAGCTGGCAGCCACGGCCGACCTGGTGATGGACCAGCTCGGCCTCGCCGCGGGCGACGTGCTGGAGTACAAGGCCGAGGCCGCCGACTATGCCGACGACGCGGTGCTCCGCCGCGGCTCCTCCCCCACCTACCGCATCACCGTGCTCAGCGAGCTCGAGCACCTCGAACGCGTGCTGAGCCGCCTCAAGGAGCTTCAGCTCGAGATGATGCGCCGCGCCGCCACCCAGCGCGCCCAGAGCGCGCAGGCCGAGGCCCTCGCTCGGGCCGCCACCAAGGGCGCCGACGGCCAAGACACCAAGGAGGGCAAAGAGGGCAAGGAAGGGAAGGAAGGCAAGGAAGGCGACGAGGCCAAGAAAGGCAAGGGCACAGAGGGTGACGAGACCGCCGCCACCCGCGAGGCCGCGCGCAACGCGCACGATCGCCAGACCGAGGAGACGCGCGCCACCGAGCACCTCGCCCGCAAACTCGAGAGCCTCATCCCCGAACTTGCCCGGAACCCCTCGACACCCACCGAGATGATGTCCAACATGGAACAGCTTGGGCGCGGCGTGCGTCAGACGGCCAACGACCCCATGCAAAACGCCGCCGACCAGTTCGCCCGCGCCGCCCAGGGGCAGCAAGGCCAGCCGGGCCAGCAAGGCGACCCGCCCCCGCTGCGCATCGCCCAGGAGCAGACCGAGGAGGCGGCCCGCCGCCTCGAGCAGCTCGCCCAGATCGCCGAGCGCATGCAACGCCGCGGCATCCTCGAGAAGCTCGCCGCCGAGGCCGAGGCCCTCGCCGCCCGCCAGCGCGAGATCAAGGACAACCTCGTCCCCCTCGCCAAGGAGACCCTCGGCACCGACCCGAAGAACATGACCGACGAGCAGAAGCGCCGCCTCGAGCGTCTCATTCTCGCCCAGAAGGCCATCAAGGAAGGCGTGGACAACCTGGGGAAGGAGATCGAGAAGGCCGTCGGCGCCCTCGCCTTCTCGAACCCGAGCGACGCCGCCACCGCCGAGGACGCCAAGGCCAAGCTCGACGAGGACAAGGTGTCGGAGAAGGCCGACACGGTCACCCGCCGCCTGGGCGAAAACGCCCTCTTCTCGCAGGTGCCGGAGCAGGAGAAGATCGCCAAGTCGCTCCTCGCCGTGGCCGATATCCTCCGGCGAAGCGGAGACCAGCTCGATGCCTTCATGAAGGAGATCGAGGAGTTCATCCGCCGCCAGAAGGCCATCAACGCGGGGATCGAGAACGCCATCAAGAAGGTCGAAAAGGCCAAGCGTCCCGCCGAGCTCGGCGGCGAGCAGGCCACGCTCCAGCGCGACGTGGCGGAGCAGGCCAGCGCCCTGCACTGGCTCGCCCGCGAGATCGCCGGCTTCCGCTCCCAGACGGCGGCCAAGCTCGACGCCGCCTCCAGCGAGATGGGCCTTGGCGCGACCGACCTCTACGCGAAAGCCCTCCCCGAGGGGCTCGAACACGGCAAGCGCGCCCTCGCCCTCCTCGAAGACGCCCGGGAGAAGCTGAGCCAGGAGATGCAGCAGATGCAGCAGGCCATGATGAGCGCCCAGATGATGCGCGCCCTCCTGCTCCTCCAGCGATGCCTCGTGGGCCAGAAGCGCGTGAACGCAGGTACCCTCGAGGCCGACGCCCTGCGCGCACGCGAACCCGAAGCCTACGACCAAGCGACCGCCGCCCTCGCCATCCGTCAGAGCAGGGTGCGCGTGGACGCCGGCAAGCTGGCCCAGCTCATCGCCCAGTTCCAGAGCGCCGTCGCCCTCGTCAATGCCTCGGCGGGCAAGATGGACGTCAGCCGCCTCGCCCTCGGCGGCGGCGACACCGGCAAGGAGACCCGCGAAGTGCAGCGTCAGGCCCTCGCCCTCCTCGAACAACTCCTCCAGGAGGCAATGGGCGGCGGCATGGGTGGCGCTATGGGCGGCATGATGGGCGCCCGGGCACAGTCCATGATGCAGATGATGGGCGGCAGCGGCGGCGGCTTCGACGGCGGCACCAACGCCCCGATCATGCCCGCCAGCCTCCAGGAAGCCAAGAGCGAAGACTGGCGCCGCGCCCGCTCACGCTTCGACGAACAGCTCGGCGCAGCCTTCGAGGGCAGCATCCCCGCCCAGTACCGCGACCTGCTCAACGCCTACTTCGACCGCTTGCGCAAGGAACCGATCCGGTGAAGACAGGACCGATAGGACAGATGGGGCCGACCGGGCGGACGGGAGCCGCTCGCTCCGGGGGCTCCGTTCGTTCCCTCGGGATTCTCTTGGCGCTCCTGTGCGCCCCCATCCTGCACGCGGGCGAGGACATCAAGGTCACCCCCGAGATCGAGCGCGCCGTCACCCGCGGCCTCGACTACCTGGCCCGCACCCAGAAGCCCGACGGCTCGTGGCCCGACAACTACGGCCAGGTGAGCGGCGTGGTGGGCCTCGCCATGCTCGCCTTCCTCGCCCACGGCGAAATGCCCGACGAGGGGAAATACGGCCTCGTCATCCGCCGCTGCGTGGACTACATCGTGAAGAACCAGCAGGCCAACGGCCTCCTCTCCAGCGAGAGCGGCAGCCCCATGTACAGTCACGGCTTCGCCACGCTCGCTCTCGGCGAAGTGTACGGCATGATTGACGACCCGCGCGTGGGCCCCGCCCTCAAGAAGGCGGCCGGCCTTACCGTCAGCTCGCAGAACCAGCGCGGCGGCTGGCGCTACAGCGTCAATTCCACCGACGCCGACACCACCGTCTCCGGCGCCCAGATGATGGGCCTGCGTGCCGCGGCCAACGCCGGCATCGAGGTGCCCATCTCGACCATCCAGCGCGGCGTGGCCTTCTACAAGAGCTGCTTCTGCCCCGGCGGCGGCTTCGGCTACACGGGCGCCGACAGCCCCAGCCCCGCGCGCAGCGGCATCGGCCTCCTCATCCTGAGCCTCTCCGGCGCCTATCGCTCGCCCGAGGCCAAGGCCACGGCCGACCTCCTGCTCGCCGGCGGGGGCGGCTACGGCCATTTCGGCTACTTCCACTACGCCGCCTACTATTGCTCCCAGGCCATGCTCCAGGCCGGCGGCAAGTACTGGCGCCACTGGAACGAGACGATGACCCCCATGCTCCTCTCGATGCAGAGCCCCGACGGCTCCTGGTCCGACCGCGGCAGCAGCGGCGGCGTCATCGCTGCCACGGCCTTCGCCCTGCTCGCCATCGAGATCAACTACAACCTGCTCCCGATCTACCAGCGGTAGCAGGCAGGAGGCCCCGACCATGAATGCTCGCCTTAGCATCCCACGGGCCCTCGCCATTGCGGCGCTGGGCGTGGCCGCGCTCACGCTGAGCCTTCCCCGAGGAGCCCATGCCGAGCGCCTGCCGGTCCCGGCTCAGCAGCTCATCGAGGTGAAGGACGGGGCCGAGGTCAACCTTGCGCAGGCCCAGCTCCAGATCAATGCCGAAGGGCGGAAGATCTTCGTGCCACAGCCCCGCGGCGCCGACGACACGCTCGACGACTCGGCCAAGGGCGGCAAGAAAGGCGAGGGCGACGTCGTCACCACCATCCGCGGCGACAAGATCGTCGGCAAGGTCCTCACCATCGAGACCGGCGGCAAGCTCCACCTCACCGCCCCGCACTTCGAGGGCGAGGTGGTGATCCTGGCCTCCGCCCTCGACACGGTCGAGCTCAACCCCACCGAGAAGGCCAAGGGCGACGACGAGGTGGCCCTCAGCAACGACGACCGCATCGTCGGCGAGGTGGCCTCCATCACCCCCGAAGCCGTCATCATCGAGACCAAGGCCACCGGGCCCGTTAAGGTGGACCGCAAGATCATCCGCTCCATCAGCTTCGCGCGCGGCAGCGTCACCGCACTCGAGAGCAACTTCGAGAGCGGCAAGATCGAGCCCTGGACGGCTCGCGGCGGCGGCTGGACTGTGGCCAACGGCGCCCTCACCTGCAACACGCAGGGCGATTGCCAGACCGTCTTCGCCAAGTTCGATCAGCGCGAGGCCATCACCATGGAGGCCAAGGTGCAGGCCACCTTCGGCCGGTACATCCACGTCGAGCTGATCCTGGCTGCCGACAACACCGAGGGCCAGTACGGCACCAACAGCCTGATCGCACGCTTCTACGCCAGCCAGTTCAACCTCATGGTCATGCAGAACGGCGGCATGAACTCCTTCGCCGACCGCCACATCGGCCGCCTGATGACCGAAGCCACGGTGCGCGTGGCCTACGACCCCGCCAGCAACAAGGCCCGAGCGTGGCTCGACAGCACCGACCTCGGCGAGTACGCGGTCCCGGGCAACGTGGCCCCTGGGAAGTTCGTGATGTTCAACGCCCGCTACCCCTGCCGCGTGACGCGCCTGCGGGTGGTCCAAGGCGTCGTGGGGCCGACCGCCGTCGAGAAGGAGGAGACCACGGATGCCCACGTGGTCCGCTTCGTCAATCGGGACCGCGTCGCCGCCACCGATCTGGCTCTGGCCGAAGGCAAGCTCACCCTGAAGACGGCGTTCGGCGACATTGCGGCCGAGGTGGGCAAGGTGCAGAACATCAACTTCCAGACCAAGGGCATCGAGAAGCCGCGCAGGAACAAGGGCGACGTCCTCGTCGAGACCTTCGACAGCCGCTTCACCCTCCAGTTCGAGCGGCTCACGGACCAGTACCTGATCGGCAAGTCCGGTTCTCTGGGCGACGTGAAGGTCCTGCGTTCCTGCCTCAAGCGCATCTCGTTCAACGTCTACAAGTAGAGGCCCCCATGAACCGCACCTGGCTGTTCACTGCGTTCGTGTTCCCGCTCCTCGCCTCGAGCGCCCCGGCAGGCCCTGCACGGGTGACCGCTGACCGGGTGATCCAGGCCCTCATCCGCGACCTGGGGGCCGAGAGCTACACGGCCCGCGAGCGCGCCACCACGGCCCTGCGCCTGGTCGGCCAGCCGGCCCGCAAGGCCCTCGAGAAGGCCGCGGAGTCGGACGACCCGGAGGTGCGCCTCCGTGCGCGCGACGTCCTCAGCGACGTCGTCCTCGGCATTGGCCCCGACTGGCCGGCCGACATCGTGCTCCTCGTGCGCCACTTCGACGACATGCAGCAGCACGAGCGCAGCAACGCCATCTACCGCATCGCGCAGTTGGGGGCCAAGGCCGTGCCCTTCCTCCTCAAACGCATGGAGACTGGCACTCCTAGCGAAGCCAACTGGGCGCTCAACGCCCTCCAGCAACGCGCCAACAATGCCGAAGTCTGCGAGGAAGTCATCCGCCTGCTCGGCGAGCCCGCCAACGACCAGCAGGCCCGGGCCCTCGCCTGGGCCCGCGCCCAGCGCGGCCAGGCCCTCGCGGGCATCGAGGCCATCGTCACCCAGCGCCCCGCCGACCTGAAGATCAACAAGGCCACTGAGGTGACGATCGAGGATTCCCTCGCCCGGCTCAGAGCCGGCAAGGCGCAGGAGGTGCTCGCTGAGGCCGAGAACCTGGCCAAGGCCGACCCCGCCGATCCTCGAGCCCTCTACCTCCAGGCCGAGGCCCTCATCCTGCTCAATCGCGACAAGGAGGCCCTCAGCCTTCGCGACAAGGCCGTCGCCCTCAGCCCCGACCAGCAACAGCCACACTACCTGGCCGCCGAGATGCTCACCAGGCTCGGGCGCCATCGCCTCGCGGTCAAGGAGTGGCAGCGCGTCATCGAGACCGAGCCAGCCGACACCGAGTGCGACGCCACCGCGTACCTGAACCTGGGCGCTATCCACACGGCCAATGGACTCTTCGAGTCCGCAGCCCAGTATCTTGAGAAAGCTCTCCAGACTCTGAGCAAGTCCAAGGACCAGGAGAAGGTCAAGCCCCTGGCCAGCGCGCTCCAGATGGAGGTGGACCGCCTGAGGCAACGGGCCGCCTCGTTCCCCGTTTCGCCCGAGGCCGTGGTCGAGGACGCCGTGCCCGCCAACGAGCTTCAGCTCGAGGTGCGGGTGATCCCCAAGGAGGGCAAGGTCGAGGACCTCCAGAAGGCCCTCGCCACAACGGCGGCGCAGTTCCAGATCATGGTCGAGCTGCCGGAGGTTGCCATCCTCGACCTTCCGGCAGCCGCGCTCCGCTATGACAAGGCCAAGAAGCAGCTCCTTCTCCTGCTGCACGATTCCCCGGCCTGCGACCCCCTGCCCTTCGACCTCCAGGGCAACGAGGCCCGTGTGGCCCTCCATCTGCCCGGCATCACGTACCTCTACAAGGTAGAGGCCTCCGGCACGGCCGAGCGGCTGGCACGCTTCGAGAAGGATTACCAGGTCACCCTCAAGCCCGGCCTCAAGGTTTCCGGCCTGGCCAGCCCGGCACTGCGCATCAACGGCGTGGCCTATGAGTGGGAGAAGGCCCTGGCCGGCATCCCCTTCGCACGGCTGCCCGAGCAGTTCGATGTCATTGTGGAAGGCACGGCGCCGCTGGGGCGGCGGATGACCGTGCGAGCAACCGTCGCGGCCACCGAGCCGGCGCCCGAGGGCCCCAAGCCAGCCTCCGAGCCGGCATCCAAACCCTGAGAATGCAACCCTGATGCTGCAACCAAGTCGCCTGCTTCCTGGCCGAGGCCGCCGCGGCGCCTTCCTGCGCGCGGTGGCGGGCATCTTCGGCGTGCTCGTCGGCTGCGCCCCTTTCGCGCAAGGCTCGAGTCGCGCTCCCAGGCCGGCAGACAGGGCCTTCTTCGCCGTTCACTTGGCTCATGTCCCTTCGTGGCGCGACTTTGCCTTCCTGGCCGCCGTCCCTGCGGCGACGGTCCGTTGCAATGGCGCCCCTGCCCTGATCGCTCTGGATGAGTCGGGGGCGATCACGCGTGAGATGGATGATTACCTGCTCCGCTACAAGCCCCAGGCCCTCTACTGCCTCGGTCCGCTGCCCCGGGAGGCCGAGGGAATCCGACGACGCTGGCAGGCGCTGGCGGCCGATTCGGCCGACTCGGCCGCCGCCGTGCTGGCGCGAACATTCTGGAAGTCGGCCGACACCGTGGCCATTTGCCGTGAGGGAGACTACGGCATGGCCCTCGTGGCATCGGCGTTGGCGGCCAGGCTCCGATCCCCCCTCCTGTTCACACACCCGGAGAACGCATCGGCAGCCACGGTCGGCCTGCTCAAGGAGCTTGCGGTTCACAGGGCCGTCGTGGTCGGCACGGCACCCAAGGCTGCCTCCGCCCTCAAAGACAAGGGCCTTGCCGTTGTTGAACTGAAGGACACAGCCGCCGTGCTCGCGTGGATGCGCGAGCAGAAGATGCCATCCCCGTACCTCGCCATCGCCAATCCGCTCGATCGCGAGGCCACGGTCGTCAAGAAGCTCTCGCTCGCGGCCCCGCTGCTCGCGGCCGCCCGCCAGGGCGTCGTGGCGCCACTGCCCTATCGGACGATGTGGAAGCAGCCCTTCGTGGGCGCCGAGTGCAAGGCCGGCGCCCCCAAGGGAGCGCCCGAGAGCCGGAAGCCGCCGCGAATGGGCGTCACGACGGTCAACGGCCACGCCTTCGCCTTCGTGGTCACCAGCGGGAAGAATGAGAAAGACTACTTCGCAGTCAATGTGGACCTGAACAGCAATGGGGACTTCTCCGATGCAGGCGAAGGCCCCTTCCGCACGGGCGACGTGGTGACGCTGGGCGGCCAGCGCTACTCGGTCACGCTCGGCGAGAGCAACGGCGCCGGCAGGGCCGACGTGCGCCTCACCTTCCCGTGCGCCGACCAGATCGTGGCCGACCTGAAGGCGCTCTATGCGGCCGCAGGCGGCCCGCCCGAACACCTGTGCCTCGTGGGCTTCCCCGACGCCATCCCCCACGCCATCGTCCGCGAGGGTGAAGGCGGCAGCAACCGCGATCTCCCCTCCGACTTCCCCTTCGCCAATGCCGACGGCGACCTCTTCGGCGAAGTCGCCGTGGGCCGCCTCATCGCCGAGAGCGCAAGCTTCGCCACGCTCTACGCCAGCCGTGTCATCACCTACCCTCACCTGCTCGACCCCGCGTGGGCCGCGATGGCTGGCCAGGCCCGTTGGGAGAATACCTACGCCAAGCTCTTCGAGAACGTCGGCTTCACGATGGCGCCTCACCACGATGTGGACACGCTGCGGTGGCTCGAGGTGCCCACGGAGAAAAGCAAAGGCAAGCGTGCCCAGGCGTTCGAGCAGGATTCGCCTCTCACGCGCGTGGCGGTGCTCGCCCATCAGGCCCACTCGTGGTGGCATGACCTCGGCCAGACCTACGACTGGGAGTCCGACGTCCTGCTCGCGCCCACGCTGGTCGAGTCGGGCGGCTGCCTCACGACGGCGTTGGACCGACAGCCCGACTTCCGTTCGGTCGTGGCGCGGCTCCTGCGCAACGGGGCCGTCGGCTTCGAGGGCAATGCGCTCCCGGCGATCGCCTACGACGAGCAGCAGCGGATCGTGTTCTGGAACGCCATCCTCGAGGGCGCGACCCTCGGCCGCGCCCACCTCCGGGCGCAGAACAGCGCCGTCGCGGTCGTGCTCGAGACCGATCAACTCGCCGGCGGGCCGAACTACTACCAGCTCTACATCCGCGGCCTGTTCGGCGACCCCGCCTTCGCCCTCCGAGTCCCGTCCCCGCCCAAGGCCGCACCGGCGCGCGTCGAGGCCAAGGGCGACCTGGTCTCCGTCTATGCCCCTGCCCAGTGGTGGCCCGTCAAGATTCGCGTGCCCGAGGACTGGAAGAAGTGGAACGGCAAAGACCTCTACGTCCTCCGCGGCGCAGGCACCTTCCCCAACCGCCACTGGATCGGCGAAGGCTACGATGCCGAGGAGACCTACGTCGAGGCCACCCTGCGCACGGCGAGGAAGGTCAGGAGCATCGAGCAGGTGCAGAACCCACCGAAGCCGCTCGGCTGGTCGGGCCGGTACGTGGCCGACGAACACGCCGATGGCACGCGCACCTATCACTGGCGCGTGCGGCTGGTGGACTTCGATCAGCCGAAGGGCACAATCCTCCACCAAGTGGAGCGGCTGGACTACCGCATCACGTTCGAGGACTAGGAGCCTGTCCAAGAATCCGCATGGGACTGCGACGCCCGCGATTCTGGCCGCAGGCTAGGAGCACGGAGGAGGCGAT
>DAOOIT010000087.1 GCA_035384565.1 Planctomycetota bacterium
CGGAGGAGGGCGCCGCCCCCCGTGATGACCATGCCGCGGTCGAAGATGTCGGCGCCGAGCTCGGGCGGGGTCTGCTCGAGGCACAGGCGAATGGCTTCGATGATGGCGCTGATCGGCTCGCGGAGGGCCTCGCGGACCTCCTCGGACGAGATGATCTCGCGGCGGGGCAGGCCGGTGATGAAGTCGCGCCCCTTGGCCTCGAGGGTGAGCTCCTGTTCGAGGGGGAAGGCGGAGCCGATGCGGATCTTGGTGTCCTCGGCCATGCGGGGGCCGATGTCCATGTTGTAGGTGCGCCGCATGTGCTGGATGATCGCCTCGTCCATCTTGTCGCCGGCGACGCGGAGGGACTGGCAGGTGACGACGCCGCCGAGGGAGATGACGGCGACCTCGGTGGTGCCGCCGCCGATGTCCACCACCATGTTGCCGGTGGGTTCGGTGATGGGCATGCCGGCGCCGATGCCGGCGGCCTTGGGCTCGTCAATGAGGTAGACCTTGCGGGCGCCGGCGCGCTCGGCGGAGGCGTAGACGGCGCGGCGCTCGACGTCGGTGATGCCGTGGGGCACGGCGATGACGAGGCGCGGGCGGTAGCCCCAGCGGCGGTTGTGGACCTTGTTGATGAAGTAGCGGAGCATCTTCGCGGTGATGTCGAAGTTGGCGATGACGCCGTTCTTCATCGGGCGGATGGCCTCGATGCTGCCGGGGGTGCGGCCGAGCATGGCCTTGGCCATCTCGCCCACGGCGTTGCCGTTGAGGAGCACCTTGTTGGTGCCTTTCTTGACGGCGACGACCGATGGCTCGGCAAGCACGATGCCCCGGCCGCGCAAACACACCAGGGTGTTGGCGGTGCCGAGGTCTATGCCCATGTCCAGGGAGAACAGGCTCAGGAAGCGGTCAATGATGTACATGCGGGCGACGCCCTTCGCATGCGGGGAGGGCCGGGGCGCGGCGCGGCGGGCGGGCTACTTCTCCTCTTCCTCCGCCTTGGCCTTCGGGGGTGCGGGTTCCTCGGCCGGGGCCTTCTCCGCGGGAGCCTTTTCCTTGACCTCCGGCGCGTCAGGAGCTTTGGCCTTTTCGCCAGGTTCTTCGGTCGGGGCCTTCTCGCCGGGAGCGACCTCGCCCTTCTCCTTGCCGGGCTCGTCGAGGATATCGGTGGCCTTCTTGGCGGAGGGAGGGGCGGGCGGGTCGGGATACTGGCGACCCTTGGCGGGCGGGAGGTCGGTGGGCTTGGGCGGCTGCTGGTACTCCTGGATCTTCATCCAGGTGAAGGTGATGCCTGCCGCCATCACCAGGGTGGCGAGAATCGGCAGGAACGTGTAGATGTTCGAGCGGGGCTGGAAGCGTGCCATTCAGTTCACCTCCGGGTCTGCCACCCCGTGGTGCCCAGCCGGAGAGGGCTGAGGGCCACACGGGCAAAGGCGCCTGGCGCCGCATGCGCAAGGTTCGCGGGTCGGCCTACAGGTCAATCGTCAACCGGGTGGTCACATCGTCCCCGACCTCCACGTCTTTCTTCATGGAGGGCCTGTCGTAATGGGTCGCGGCCATGTCAGGGAATACCTCGTCCACGACGACCTTGCCGATGTACTCGTCGCCGCGGAAGACGATGAAGGAGTAGCCCTTGACGACCTCGTGGCGCTGGCCGATGTTGAGGATGACGAGGCCCAGGCTCTTGTCCACCCCGGTGACTTTGCCGCGGATGACCTTCTTGGGCCGCACCTGGGTCTCGGGGCGCAGCAGGCCGGCGTAGGTTTCGGGGTCCTTTTCCTTCAGGCGGGAGAGCATGTCGTTGGCCATCGCGAGGTCGTTGGTGAGCTTCTCGACCTCCTTGACGGCGTCGGTGAGGCTCTTCTCGCGCACGGTGAGGAGGTCTTGCACGGCGTCGCGGTTCTTCAGGAGCTCGGCATACTTGGCGTTGAGGGCGTCAATCTCGGCCTGCTTCTTGTCGTTGTCGCCGCGGGCGGCCTTGAGGTCCTCGTTGTAGCGGTCGAGGCGGGTGTTCAGGAGGGCGATCTGGTCCTCCTGGTCATTGATGACGTCCATCGAGAAGCGGTTGATGGCGGCGGCGGCCTTCCACTCTTCGCGCATCTCGTCGCGCTCGCCGCGCAGGCTCGTGATCTGCTTCGCCGCACGGTCCAACTCGCCCGTCAACTGGTCGATCTTGCCGTTGAGGTCCTTCTGATTCGTGTCCCAGTCCTGCTTGGTTCGGGCGTGGAGTGCCTGCTCGTCGGCCCACTTCTGTTTGTAGTTTTCCTGGAGCGACATCAGGGCCGCCGTGATGCCTGCGTAGAAGACAGCGGCCACCATGGCAATCACCGCGAAGATCTTGCCGGCAAGGCTCATGCCCAGAACCTCCTGTGGCTTAGGGTCGTAGACCGCCTCCGTAGACCGGCCCGATTATAGTCCCGGGAGGGGGAAAGTCAAGAAAAAATTGACGCGCGCGCGCCCGTGGGCTATGATCGCCGTTGGCGAGGAGCCGAGACGACCCGATCCCGATGCCGATGGAGGTGTTCTGTGAAGGTGTGCTGGGAGCAAGTGGCAGGGGGGGTGACGGCGCCCCGGGGCTTCCGCGCCGCGGCCGTGCGGTGCGGGATTCGACAGGTGGAGACCGATGATCTGGCCCTCCTGGTGTGCGACACGCAGGGGGCCGCGGCGGCCACGTTCACGACCAATCGCGTGGCGGCGGCGCCCGTGCGCTGGAGCCGGCGGGCCATCGCCACGGGGCGCGTGCGGGCCGCCGTGGTCAACAGCGGCAACGCCAACGCGTGCACCGGCGAGCGCGGCGAACGCGACGTCGCGACCACCGCGGCCAAGGCCGCCGAACTGCTCGGCTTCCAGCCCGAGAACTTCCTCATCGCGTCCACCGGCATCATCGGGCGTTACCTGCCTATTGACAAGCTGCTCGAGGGCCTGCCGCGCGTGGTGCGTCTGCTGGACGGCTCGCTGGAGGCGGGCGAGCGCTTCGCGCGCGCCATCCTCACCACCGACACCACGCTGAAGCAGGCCGCTCTGCGGTGCGACCTGGGCGGAGGCGCGAGCGTGACGCTCGGCGGCGCGACCAAGGGCGCCGGCATGATCGCTCCGGGCATGGCCACCACGCTTACCTTCCTGACCACCGACGCGGCCATCGAGGCTCCGTTGCTCCAGAAGGCGCTGAAGCGGGCGGTGGATCGCACCTACAACCGCATCTCGATAGACGAGCACATGAGCACCAACGACACGGTGCTGTGCCTGGCGAGCGGGCTGGCCGATGCGCCGCCGGTCCGCGGGGGCACGGGCGCGGCACGCCGGTTTGAGGCCGCGCTCACCGAGCTGTGCCAGACCCTGGCCGTGAAGATCGTGGCGGATGGCGAGGGGGCCACGCGGCTGGTGCGGATCGAGGTCACCGGCGCGCCCAGCGTGCGCTTGGCGGTGGCGGCGGGGCGCGCCATCGCCGATTCGCCCCTGTGCAAGTGCGCGCTGCACAGCGGCGACCCGAACTGGGGGCGGTTCGTGTCGGCGGCGGGCTATGCGTGCCCGCCGCTCGAGGAGGCGAGGACGCGGCTCTTCATCGGCGAGAAGCTGGCCTATGCCGCCGGCGCGCCCGGCCCGGCCACCGAGGCCGAACTGGCGGCGGCCATGGCCGGGCGTGAGGTGCTGTTGCGGCTCGAACTCGGTCTCGGCAAGGCCCAGGCCACCGTGTGGACGTGCGACTTGTCGAAGGAATACGTGGCCATCAACGCCGACTATCACACGTGAGCGCGTGGGGGCGGCGGGGTCCGTCGCGGGGGCAGCAGACCGTGGGCACACTGGCACTGCTGGGTCGGCTGCGCTGGCAGATGATCGTCAACAGCGCGCGGCGGCTGCGTCGCGACTCGATGCTCAAGGTCGTCGTTGTGGCCGGAGCGGGGCTGGCCTTCTGGGTCGGCGTGTTCGCGGCCTCGTTCAGCGGCTTCCGCTTCATGGACCAGTTCCTGGGCGGCACCGAGCCGCTGGCCGAGACTCTTCTCTCGCTGTTCTTCCTCCTGCTCGGCGTCATGCTCTTCTTCAGCAACGCCATCATTTCGTTCGGCAGCCTGTTTCGCTCGGAGGAGACGGACCTGCTCCTCGCCTGGCCCATCGAGGCTGAGGACCTGTTCGTCTACAAGCTGCTGGAATCCATCACGTTCAGTTCGTGGGCGTTCCTGGTGCTCGGGTTGCCGCTCATGCTGGGTTACGGGATGAGCGTGGCAGCGCCGTGGCACTACACGCTGGTGGTGCTGGCGTACTTCGCGCCCTTCGTGGTGCTGGCCGCCGCGGTGGGCGGCATGGTGGCGCTGGCGGTGGCGGCATACTTGCCGGACCGGGCGAAGCGGCTGCTGGGCACCTCGGTGGTCGCGTGCCTGGCGGCCGCGCTGGGCGTGGCCGTGTGGGTGCAGGGCGCCGTGCAGTCCACGGGGGTCGCCGAGGTGTGGCTGCCGCGGGCTCTGGGGCGGATGAGCTTCGCGCGCAGCCTGTTCCTGCCGAGCTACTGGATGACCAGGGGTCTCCTCCAGGCCGCGCGGGGCAACCTGGCCGAGGCCGGCTACTACTGGCTGGTGCTCACGAGCTACGCGGCGCTCGGCGTGCTGCTGTGCTGGGAGCTGGGCAAGCGCCTGCTGCGGGTGGGCTGGTCGCGCAGCCGCTCCAAGTCGGGCGCACGCCGGCGCGTGCCGCGCGGCGGGTGGGCGCTGGCGCGCTGGGCGCCCGCCTTGCGGCTGCTGGTGGGCAAGGACGCACGGCTCTTCGTGCGCGACCCGGTCCAGTGGTCGCAGTGCGCCATCCTCTTCGGCCTCATGGGCTTCTATGTGCTGAACTTGCGCACGTTCTCTTACCACCTGTCGCTGCCCCTGTGGCGGCACGTAACGGCGCTGCTGAACGTCGCCGCGACGAGCCTGGTGCTGGCCACGGTGACCACGCGCTTCGTGTTCCCCATGTTGAGTCTCGAAGGGCGGCGGTTCTGGTTCCTCGGGCTGGCGCCCGTGCCGCGATGGACGGTGCTGTGGTCGAAGTTCGCCTTCTCGTTCGTGGGCGCGCTGGGCGTTACGTTGCCGCTCGTGGTCGTGTCGGACTACATGCTGCTGCTCCCGGCGGGCACGATCTGGCATCACGCGCTGGCGATCGCGCTGGTGTGTTTCGGCGTCTCGGGTCTCTCGGTGGGGCTGGGAGCGCTCTTCCCCAACTGGCGCGAGCAGAACCCTTCCAAGATCGTCTCGGGGTTCGGTGGCACGCTGAATCTGCTGCTGTCGGTGGCGTTTGTGGTGGTGATGGCGGGGCTGACGGCGTTGCCCTACGGCGTGCGGGCGATGCGTCTGGGGGAGGGGGGAGCAGAGATTCTCTACGCATCCCTCGCGTCGGCCCTGGTCGCCGCCGTCACCGGGCTTGTGCCGATGCACTTCGGGCAGCGCGCGCTACAGCGCCTCGAGTTCTAGGGTCTGTGCGGGAATCCACGCGGGACTGCGACGCCGCGAATTCTGGCCGCGAGCAAGGAGCGAGGAGGAGGCGATGCAGCGGAGAGCATCGTTGACGACGAGCGACACAGCTCGAGGCCATAAGTCGCGGCTTACCTTCGAGTTGCGGCGGCAGACGCCCCGCTGACGCTGCGGAGCAGCGCGCGTAGACTCCCCGCCCAGACCCTAGTTGGCCTTGTTGGCCTTCAGGCTTTCTTCATACTTTTGGCGGGCGCTGGCCGCCAGGGCCTCGGCCTTGGCCTTCGTTGCCACGGCCTTCTCGATGACCGTGATGGTAGGCTTCCTGGGGGCCGGGACCGAGGGGTCAGCCTTGGCAGCCTTGGAGGCCTTGTCATAGGCTTCCGCGAGTGCCTTCTCGCGCTTGGCTATCTCGTCGGCGCTGAGAGCCTCGAACGTCACTGCCCCTGATGCGTCGCGGACCATGAGGACCGAATAGGAAGGCGTTGTGCCGCCGCCTGGGCGGCATGCAGCGCCCGTTCACCCACCCTGGGCGGTGCGCGCCCAGTCCATCGCCCCCATGACGCTGAGGGCGGCGAGGAAGAACCAACTGACACGCTTCGGCATTGTACTCGTCTCCTGTCAAGCGCCCCTCTCTGACAGATCGCAAGCCCGACGAATGCTCCTCAACGGCCCGGAGCCGGTATGGAACCATCGTGGCGAGCTCTGGCGGGCCGTCTCAGGTCGGCCTCTTGTCTCCCGGCGCGGGGCCGCCGGCCTCCTCTTTGGACTTGTCGCCCTCGGTGGGTTTGGGCGCGCCCTCCTCAGGGTCCTTGCCCTGCTTCTTGGCCTGGGCGGCCTCGTACTTCTCGCGGTACTTGGTGGCGAGGGCGTCGGCTTTGTCCTTGCCGCGCACGGACTTCTCCAGGACGACCACCGTGGCCTTCCTGGGCTTGGGCTCGGACGGGTTGTCTTTCTTGGCTTCGGCGTATGCTTTGAGGGCTTCGGCGTAGTCTTGGCTGAAGGTCTTCTCGAGCTTGCTCACATCACAGCTTGGAACCGCTTCGATAGCCACCACACCTGCCGCATCGCGAGTCATCACCACAGAGTAGAAGAGCGTCGTGCCGCCCCCTTGGCGGCTGGAGGCGCCGCCTCACCCACAGGCCGTGTTCGTCCACTCCGACAGCCCCAGAATCACGAGGGCTGCCATCAGGGTCCAACCCGCTCGCGTCTTCATTGCCCGTCGCCTCCTGCAAGTGGTTGCCGGACCTGCCTCCACTGACCCATACTCCACAGTCTATACGAATCTGCCGTGATGTCAAGTACTTTTCGCCGTCCGATTGCTCTCGCTGGCGCCGGCTACATGCTTGGCCCCGGCCACGAAGGCCTATTGCCCTGGACGCCACGTGGAACGCAAGGCGCCGCACTTCTCGCCCGTGCACTCGAGGCAGCGCAGGCACTGGACCGAGTTGAGCCGCTCGGGGAGTTCGACGCCGAAGGGGCAGTCCCGCGCGCACTTGCCGCAGTGGTTGCATCGGGCCTTCTCCCAGCGCAGGCGGAAGAGCGACCAGCGGTTGCCCAGCGTCAGGAGGCCGCCAAGTGGACAGAGCACCCGGCACCAGGGCCGGCGATAGAGGAAGATCGCGGCGACCAACAACGCCAGGATCACCAGGCGCGGGGCCGAGGGTAGGACGCCCGTCTTGACGGTCTCCGGCAGGGCCGATTCCAGCGTGGCGACGGGGCACAGGCGGCAGAAGAACAGCTTGCTCTCCGTGCCCAGCCAGAACGGCAGGGCGAGGACGAGGATGACCAGGACCGCGTAGCGCCCGTGCCCCAGCCAGATGGGGATGCGGAACTTGCGCGTGGGAATCCTGGCCAGGAGGTCCTGCACCAGGCCGAAGGGGCAGGCCCAGCCGCACACCAGCGCCCCGATGGACATGGCGACGACGAGGAGCGTGCCCACGGCCACGAAGGGGAAGACGTGCCAGGCGGAGAAGTTGGCCAGGACGCCGATCGGGCAGGCGAAGGCGGAGAGGGGGCAGGCGTGGCAGTGGTAGACGGGGCCGCACACCACCGGCAGGTAGAGAAGGGGGTTGAGCCAGATCGCCAGAAAGGCGGCCTGCACCCACCCGCGCACTCGAGCGAATCGTCTTGGGCTGGCCATGACTCTGCATGACCGGGCTCGCCCGCGGAGGGCCGAGCCAAGGTCAGTTCTTTCAGGTTGGGCACGCTTGCGCGGGGCTGCCCACGTACGTGCGGGCGAGCTGGCCGTCCGGCAGGCGCGCGAGTCCGCCGACCGTGGCGTCGCGGACCATCTCCCCCTCGGTCACGACGAGCGGCACCTTGGCGGCAGGGGACGGGAGGGCGGGTTCGCCGGGGATGGAGGGGAGGGAGGGATCCTCCGGTGCTGCGGCGGGCTGGGCCGGCTCGGCGAGCACCGTGACCTTGCGGACGGCATATCCGTAGCCGAGGCATGCCAGGCCCAGGAGCAGGCCGGCCAACGCGCGCACGAGTGGAAGGAGCCGCCGAGGCATCTGCGTCGCCTATCGCGCCCGTCCCCACAGTCGCGAAAATGGCGGAGGTGGATGGGAATCGAACCCACCCGGGACTCTATGCAAGCCCCACACTGGGTTTGAAGCCCAGGGGCGCCACCAGGCCGCCGGCCACCTCCGGACCGAAATCCCCACGCCAGATTGTAGCGTACTGCCTGTTGGGACTCAAGTGCGATTGCGCCTTACGAGGTGCCCGAGGCAGGCGGCACGGGCCCGGCGCCGCTGGCCAACGCGGGGCCGGGCGTGCGCTGGTTCCCGTTGCGCCGTGTGAGGCGCAGGGAGTCGAGGTAGTCGAGGATCGGGACGGCGTACTTCCGGGACGTGCCGAGCGCATCGCGGAAGTCCATCGTCGTGAACGTCTTCCGCTCGGCGAACAACTGGCGCACTCTCTCGGCGGCACGCACGATGGCGTCGCGGTGGAACCACAGGTCGCCCAGGTGCACCACGGCTATCTGCTGGGTCAGGCGCGCGAGGGCGTTTCGGACCTCTTTCTCGGGGACGCCGAGGGTTGCCGCGAGGGCGTCCGGCGCGGGCGGGCAGAAGCCGCCTTCGGCCAAGGCGGCCTCCACCCGCTGCTGGAGGGCCATCTGCGGTTCGGAGAGGCTCAGCGTGTGGGTGCGCAGGCGCAGCCAATCCCCCTGCCGCACCACGCGTCCTTCGGCGACCGCCTGGCCGATGACGAGGCTGAGGAAGCCCTCGGGGACGTCCAGCTCGCGGCGGAGGTCGGCCGCGGCCGGCCCTACGACCTGCGGCTGAGCCGCGTGGAAGGCGGCCAGGCGCTGGCACACTTCGTCGGCCATCTCGGCCACTCGGCTCGCGTGCGCCCAGTGGCCCTCGGGGGTCTTCACGAGGACCCCTTCGGCCAGGAGGCGCTCGCCGAGTTCCTCGGCGGCGCGTGCGGGGAGGAGGGCAGCGCGTGCCGCGTCCGCAGGGGGGGTGCCCGTGCGAGCCTGGCGCACCGCTTCGGCCAACAGGGCCGTCGGGCTGTCGAGCGCCGCTTCCCAGCGCGAGAGGTCGGCGACCACCCACGCCCTGCTCTTCAGGTGGTGGCCCGACGTGCCGATCACCCGCCCCCCCCCGATCACGCGAAGGCCGGCCCGCGCGTCCGGCCCGCGAATCACGAAGCGGTCGCCCACCCCGATCACGAGCGGCTCGAGCAGGTGGATCTGCGCGAGCGCCGCCCCGCCAGGCGGCAGGGGTCCGGCGCAGTCGAGGAACGTGACCCGCCCCATCGAGACCATGGTGCCGGTGTGGAAGTGGACCTCAGCGCGTTGCTTGAGCGGCCGGATCGAGGGGCGGTTGGCGAGGCGGAGGGCGAGCTCGAGGTGACGCACGGGCTGCACGTAGCCGGGCGTGGCGAGGACGCAGCCGCGGCCGACCTCGGCGGGCCGCGCGCCCACGAGGTTCACCGCCACGCACTGGCCGCAGAGGGCGGTGTCGGCCTCGCGGCCGTAAACCTCGAGGCGGCGGACGCGCGCGAGGCGCGGATTCCCGGCGGGGTCGAAGGCCTCCAGTGTGTCGCCGAGGCGCACCTGGCCCGAGCAGGGAATGCCTGTGGCGATGGTGCCGAAGCCCTCGGCGGAGAAGGCGCGCTCGGCCGCCAGGCGGAAAATCCCGTCGGCCGGCCGCGGCTCGCAGCGGCCCGCCACCTCGCCGAGCACGCGGTTGAGGTCGCCGAGGCCCTCGAGCGTCTCGTTGGAGACGGGGCAGATGGGGCATCCCTCGAGGGCGGTGCCGGCCAGGAGTTCGCGCACGCCCTCCGCGGCCATCTCGGCGTGCTCGGGGGTGACCAGGTCAATCTTCGTGAGCGCCACCAGCCCGTGGCGCACCCCGAGGAGGAGGAGGACGTCGAGGTGCTCGAGCGTCTGCGGCATCACCCCGTCGTCGGCGGCGACCACGAGGAGCACCATGTCGATCCCCGTGGCCCCCGCCACCATGTTGCGGATGAACTTCTCGTGGCCCGGGACGTCCACAATGCCTACGATGCGCCCGTCGGGCAGTTGGCAGGGGGCGAAGCCGAGGTCAATGGACATCCCACGCTCCTTCTCCTCGCGGAGCGTGTCGGTCTCGCAGCCGGTGAGCATGCGCACGAGGCTGGTCTTGCCGTGGTCCACGTGGCCGGCGGTGCCGATCATGATGTTGTCGCGGCGGGGCATGGCAGGTCACTCCCGGGCCAACGCGGCGGCGATCTCGGCGTCCTCGCCGGGCTGGAGGGTGCGCACGTCGAGGAGCACCTCGTCGCGCTCGATACGGGGGTAGATGGGCGGGTCGTTCCGCCGCAACTGGCGGGCGAGGCGGCTGGCCGAGAGCGTGGGGCTGGCCAGCGTGACGACCCAGCTCGGGAACGGCAGCCCCGGCAGCGAGCCGCTGCCGACGTAGGTAACGTCCTGGCGGGCATTCACGGTGAGCGAGGGCTGCGCCGCGCGGATCCGGGCGGCGAGCGCCTCGGCCTGGGCGCGGAGCTCGTCCAGGCTGCGCGCCAGCATGCGGTAGGTGGGCACTGTTTGCTCGATGCGCTCGGGGTTGGCCAGGAGGCGCAGCGTGGCCTCGAGCGCGCACAGGCACAGCTTGTCCACGCGCAGCGCGCGGGCGAGCGGGTGTTTGCGGATGGCCTGGATGGGGGCCTTGCGCCCCACGAAGATGCCGGCCTGGGGGCCGCCCAGGAGCTTGTCGCCGCTGAAGAGCACCACGTCGGCGCCGTCGGCGATGCTCTCGGCGGCGGTGCGCTCGTGCTCGAGGCCCCAGCGGGCCATGTCGAAGAGCGCGCCGCTGCCGATGTCGTCGGCCATCAGGCAGCCGTGGCGGTGCGCGAGGTCGGCCATCTCGCGGGTTCCGACCTCGGCGGTGAAGCCGATCTGGCGGTAGTTGGCGGTGTGTACGCGCAGGAGCATGGCCGTCTGGGGCGTGAGGGCGCGCTCGTAGTCGCGCAGGTGGGAGCGGTTGGTGGTGCCGACCTCGACCATGCGGACGCCGGCCTCGGCCATGATGTCGGGCAGGCGGAAGCTGCCGCCGATCTCGACGAGCTGGCCACGCGAGACGATGACCTCGCGCCCCCGGGCCAGAGCGGCCAGGAGGAGCATGGTCGCGCCGGAGTTGTTGTTGACGACGGTGGCCGCCTCGGCGCCCGTCAGGGCGCACAGGCGCGGCTCCACGTGGCGCTCGCGCTCGAAGCGCTCGCCCGTCTCGCGGTCGGCGGCCAGGACGGAGTACCCGCGCATCTCGCGCGCGATGGCCTCGATGGCGGCTTCGGGCAGGACGGCGCGCCCCAGCCCCGTGTGGAGGATGATGCCCGTGGCGTTGATGGCTCGCACGAGTTGCGGGCGATCGGCCTCGCGCAAGGCCGCCTCGGCCGCGGCGAGGAGGGCGCACTCGGCCGGCACGTCGCCCCCGGCGAGGATCGCCTCGCGCGCGGCGGCCAGGATGGCCTGGAGGGCCTCCTTGACCCTGGCGCGCGGGAACTCGGCCGTCAGCTCCTGCGCCGTGGGCGACTCTAGCAGGCGGTCCATCGAAGGCAGTTGACGCAACCGGCTCGCGCGATCGGGGGCTGGGGAACTCATTCCTGTGGCATCCTGTTCGCTTCCTGGTTCCAGAACATCATCACCGGGGCGCCGCCCATGGCAATGGCCATCCAGGCGACCTCTTCGATCTCCTCGCGGGTGATGCCCATCTTGAGCGCCTGGGGCACGTGGTAGCGGACGCACGGCTCGCACCGGCTCAGCACGGCCAGGCTGATCGTGATCAGTTCCTTGGTCACGGCATCAATGGCGCCGGGGGCGAAGGCGGCGCCGAGGAATGCATCGTGGGCATCGGAGACGTTCGTCGGCGACGCAGTGGGGTCCCCCGCGCAGCACGCTCTCTGGGCGGCGGCTGGGGCGTCTGCCGCGGGCGCAACCGTGTCCCTGTTCGTGGGCGTGCCCTTTTCCATTCCTGCCATGGCGCTTCCTTCCCGTCGAATGACGATGATCTTGCCTTCGGATTTCGCGGCGACGGCGCCCACGATGGCGGCCTCGGCCACGCCCGCTGCGTGGAGGCGCGCGACGTACTCGTGCGCGGCCTCGGGCGCCAGGGCCACGAGCAGGCCGCCCGAGGTCTGCGCGTCGCAGATGACGGACAGGGCCTCCTCCGGCACCTCCTCGGCGCTGAACGCGGCGCCGGCGAACGAGCGGTTCCGCTCGGCCGCGCCCGACAGGATGCCCGCCTTCGCGTAGTCCCACACGTCGGGCAGCAGCGGCAGGGCGTCCCACCACACCTCGGCCGTCACCCCGCTCTCACGCACGATGTGGCACAGGTGCCCGACGAGGCCAAAGCCGGTCACGTCCGTGCAGGCGTGAGCGCCCAGCGCGACCATGAGTTCTGAGGCGATGCGGTTGAGAGCGGCCATGGAGCGGGCGGCGCCCTCGACGGCCTGGGGCGAGGCCCGGCCGATCTGGGCAGCCAGCGCCACGATGCCGGTGCCCAGGGGCTTGGTGAGCACAAGAAGGTCGCCCGGCTGCGCCCCCGCATTGGTGACCATCTTCGCGGGCTCGACGACGCCGGTGACGGCGAAGCCGAACTTGATCTCCTCGTCGTTGATGCTGTGGCCGCCGACGATAAGGGTGCCGGCCTCGCGAAGCTGGTCGAGCCCGCCGCGGAGCATGCGCTGCATGACCTCGTGCGGGAGCGACTCGATGGGGAAGCCCACGATGGAGAGGGCCGTGACGGGCCGACCGCCCATCGCGTAAACGTCGCTCACCGAGTTGGCCGCGGCGATCTGCCCGAAGAGGTACGGGTCGTCCACGCAGGGGGTGAAGACGTCCACCGTCTGCACCAGCGCCACCTGGTCGGTGAGCTGGAAGACGCCCGCGTCGTCGGCCGTGGCGGTGCCCACGAGGAGGCGCGGGTCGTGGACTTCGGGCAGGCCGGCCAGCACGCGGCGGAGGTCCTCGGCGTTGATCTTGGAGGCGCAGCCGGCGTGGCGCACGTGCTGGGTGAGCCGGATCGTGGCGGAATCCACCTTGGCCGCGGTGGGGGCGTCGGCCAGTCGCTCGCCGGCGCAGGTGCACACGTCGTATTGCTTCAGGGTATCGCACGGGCAGGGCTTGCGCGGGTCGCACACGCAGTGGCCCAGCCGGATCGAGCGCCCCATCACTCGCTTGCGTTTCGCCAGGTCTTTCGCCATAAGGTCCTACCTTAGATATTTCCAGGCCGGTGTCAATCTGGAATCGCGCGCCGCGGCGCCGGGGCGCCCCGAAGCGGCCGGGCTCACTCGCGGCGATGCCGGGCGGCGAGGAGGGCCGCGCCGAGCGCCCCGGTCATCTGGGGGCTCGGCGCGACGGAGACGGGCTGGCCGAGCGCGGCCTCCAGCGCCCGGTCCATTCCGGGGATCAGGGCGACGCCTCCTGTGAAGACCACGGGCGGCGCCAGCTTGCGCCCCGCCATGGCCACCACGCGCTTGACGATGGCGGTCTGCACGCCGGCCACGATGTCCTCGGGCCGGGCATGGGCGGCGAGCAGGCCGATGATCTCGGTCTCGGCGAACACCACGCACATGCTGCTGATCGGGGCGGGGCGGCTGCTGCGGAGGGCCATGTCGCCCAGGGTATCGAGACCCACGCCCAGCCGGGCTGCCACCATCTCCAGGAAGCGCCCCGTGCCCGCCGCGCAGCGGTCGTTCATCGCGAAATCGCGCACGCTGCCGTTCGGGTTCAACCGCAGGAGCTTGCTGTCCTGGCCGCCGATTTCGATGACGGTGGCCGCGTCGGGCACGACGTGGCGCACGCCGCAGGCGTGGCACGTGATCTCGGTGATGGTCGTGTCGGCCTCGCGGACGAGGTTGCGCGAGTACCCGGTGGCGACCACGCCGGCCACGGCGCGGCGGTCGAGCCGGCGGTCCGCCAGGAGCTGGTCGTAGAGGCGGGTCACGAGCGCCTCCTGCTCCACGCCCTGGTCCGCCGTGGCGGTGCCCACGATGTCGAGCGTGTCAGCCTCTACGAGCACGATCTTGATGGTCCTCGACCCCGCGTCTATCCCGGCACAGATCATTCAGTTCTCCCTTCTCGGATCACCTCGACCAGCGCGGTCAGCCGCGTGCTCAAGGTGGGTTGCATGGAGTCGGAGAGCGGCGGCACCTCGATCTCGACGACCGGCAGGCCGAGCGACGAGGCGACGACGTCGGCGATCACGGCGCCCTCGGTAGCGCAGTGGCTGGCCCCCGGAATGCGCGAGACGATGACGCCCTCGGCGCCGAAGGCTCGGATGTCGGAGCAGATGCGCTCGGCGCGGTCGGCGGCCGGCCCAACCATCGGGTCGGCCAGGGCCATGCGCGCGAGGGCCTCCATCGGCGGCAGGTCCTCGGGAATCTCGTCGAGGGCGTGGCAGAAGAGGTACTCGGTGCCGCAGATTCGCCCGCCGCAGCTCTCGAGGAGGTTCATCACCCGCAGGTCGGCGACAGGGTTGACCCAGAAGACCCGCGCCGCGCCCGGCGGCAGAACCCCCTGGCCGGCATCCACGCGCCGCCGGGTCTCGCGCAGCAGGTCTTCGAACACCAGGAGCGATTCGGCGCGGTCCGAACAGAAGTGGATGGCGAGCATCTCGGCGATGAGCATCTCGAGGGCGGGAAGCGGGCACGGCTCGGCCGTGTAGGCCAGCCTGCGGAGTTCTGCGAGGAGGCGACGAACCCGGTTGGCCGCGCGGATGCCGGCGGCCAGGCGGGCGTCATCCAGACGCGCGGCGGCCAACGTCTCCAGCGCCCCCCGCAGGCGTTCCAGCTCCGAGCGCACGAAGTCCACCTGGGCCTGCGGTGCGGCGAAGCCGCCTGGGAGGCTCACGGCGGCCTCGCCCGGGTCGGGCCGGCGGCGGCTGGGGGCCTCCCACCACAGGATCGGGTAGCCGAGGGCCTCCAGGCGCTGGGCGATGGCCGAAAAGTCGTCGCAGGTGGCGCCCACGCTGCACGTGAGCAGGTCGGGGATGGGGAAGTGAGCCTCGGTGAGGAAGGCCCCCAGCATGGCGCGCACGGGGCAGAAGGCCTCGTCTATGCCCAGCGAGTCGGCCACCTCGAGCATCCCGGTGCTCATCTCCATCACGCAGGGCAACCACCACGCGCCGTCGGGGTAGAACGCCACCACGTTGGGCAGGGAGTACGCCATGACCGGCACTGTGCCCAGGTCCTTCATCGTGCCGATCAGCTTCTTGCCCTCGGCGCGGGCCTGGCGCAGGCGCTCCTCCTCGGTGAGGAGGAAGTTCCACAGGCGGAGCGAGGCCGCCGAGTTGTCGTAGAGCAGCCGCGCGAGGCGCAGGTCGCCATCGTCGAGGTGGCGGCGGAGCGGCCCGCCGTAGGCCGGCTCGCGGAGGCCCGCGGCCCGCAGTTCGGCGTAACGGGCGTCCCAGTCCTCGAGGGTGATTCGGCGCGGCGTGTCGATCACTGGATCGCCTCGATGAAGGCCTGGATGCGGTTTGCGGCGCGGCCCTCGGCGTCCCCGTCCACGTTCACGTCGAGGTCGAGCACGGGAACGGGCGCCCACTCCCGCAGCCGCGCCACCTCGGCGTGCCAGGTGTCGCACCAGACGTAGCGCCGGACGATGAGCCCCCTGGCGCCGCTTCGGGCCAACTCGCGCCTGAGCCACTGGTAGAGCGCGTCGTTGGGCCGGCGGAAGGCGTGGGGGATTTGGCCGAAGTAGGCCTCGGCCAGCACCCGCAGGGGGTCGGCACGCAACCGGTCCGCCGCGAACGGCGCCGGGAGGGTCCGTTCGCCGCTGTCGGTGGCGTCCAGCGCCACGTGGCCCCCGGCCTCTTCGATGAGGTCGAAGAGCCAGAAGTGGTTGCGCAGCATGGGCGCCCCAAGCAGGGCGATCGGCACACCCTGGGGCGGCGGCGCGGCGGAGGGGGCGTGGGCGGTCAGGGCGCCGGTGGCATGGAACTCCGCGAGTGCCTCGGAAAAGCGCTTCGGCGACACGCGCCCGCGCAAGGCGCGCAGGGCCGCGCGGACGGCGTCATACCGGAGCATCACGGCGGCCAGCCGTTCGTCCGACGGGGCGGCGCCGCCCAGTTGCACGAGGAGGCGGCCCAGCCGCCGCAGTTCGTCGAGGTAGTAGGCCCGCGATGCGGCGCTCTGCCAGGTGGTGGGCAGGTGCATCAGGAACACCGGCCGCGGCGAGTCGCGGGCCAGGAGCTCGGCCACGCGCCGCATCTGGTCGCACAGCGTGGACACGATGAGCCCCTCAGCCCCGCTCGCGCGGGCCTCCTCGGCGAAGGCGCGGGCGTAAGGGCACAGACCCATATCGGCGGCGAGCCACGCGGAGGCCGGCCCCGACGCAGGAAGGGTGCGCCACGGCCGCACGCCGTGCGCGGCAATCCACTCGGGCGGGACAAACGAGCAACTGTACAGCACCGCCGGAGTCACGAGCCCGCCCTCCCGGCCTGCTGGGCGCGCGCCCGCACGGTTTCGAAAAGGGCCTCGCAGCGCGTGGCCACGCGGGCCGCGTCGGAGGGCGAGTAGTCCGTCTCGATCCGCAAGTAGGGGATACCGAGTTCCTCCTCCGCGAGGCGCTTGACCCGGCTGGCCTCCACGTCGTAGGTGAGGCATGCCTGCCAGATCAGCTCGATGATGCACTGGGGCCGGTACTCGGCGGCGAGCGAGCGGAGCGACTCGATCCGCCGATCGTTTCTCGTCATGACCGAGCAGGGCAGATGGAAGTACTTCTCGGCGATGGCGAGCAGAGGGTCGGGGGCCTCCGCGGCCACGTCCTCGAGCACCGGCTTGATGCCGGAGCAGTTCTCCATGCACACGACCAGGCCGCCCTTCTCCTCGATGATATCGAGCACCTTTTCGGCGCCGCGCAGGACGGGCACGCCGGTCATCAACACGCGGAGGCGCCGGGCCGCGTCCGGACAGGGCCGCTTGCGCCGCAGGCTCCGGAGGGCGCTGGCGTACTGTGCGTGGTCGGCGGGGATGCCGGAGATGCTGCTGTTGAAGTGCAGGAGCTGGATGCCGGTGAGCGGCGGCGCCTCGACCCTCATCAGGGCGGCGAGCTGGCGCCGGAGCGCCCGCTCGCGGTTCATCACCGCGATGGCCCGGCGGAGGCGCTGGTCGGTGATCCGGACCTTGAAGCGCGTCTCCAGCTCGGTCCGCAGCTTGCGCAATTCCGCCACCCAGTGGGCGAAGGCATCCGCGTCGTCCGCCTTCTGGGGCAGTTCCAGCACGTACATGGGGCGTGTCTCGGCCAGCAGCTCGTACATCTTCTTCTTGCCGTCGCAGGTCGTCTCCGCCACCACCAGGCTGGCCATCTCGAGGAAGGGGTTGGACTTCTCGATGTGATAGCCGAAGGTGGACTTGATGAGGGGGCAGAGGTTGGCCGGCAGGTGCTGTTCGGCGCTGGGGATGGTGTCGGCCGAGCCACCGCAGAGGCAGACCGGGACTCCGCCGGCAGCCAGGATGAGTTCGCGGGGCGTGTACTCGCACAGGATGCCGACGATGGGACGCCCCGCCTTGTGGGCCGCCGCGGCGTAGTCGTAGCAGTGGTCAATCATGTCCTCGAACCACTCGAACGGGTCGGCCGCGGGCCGGGCGCGCGCGGGCCGCGTTCTCGGCTTCTTGCCGCCACAGCACTTGGGCATCGGAGGCGCCTCCAGGGAGCGGGTTCAGCTCGCCTTGCGGGCCACGAAGAGGCCCTGAGCGATCTTGCCGGCGTGGGCGAGGGCCTGCATGAAGGCCATTTCGCCGGCCAGCGTCTGCATCAGCGCGGCGTCGAAGCCGATGATCTTCAGCGCATCGTAGGTGAGTTGCATGTTCAGCATGTCCAGGTAGAGGTCCACGTGCGGCGCGAAACGCCCCGTGTCCTCGGCCAGGACGACCTCGCACCCATTCCTGCGGAGCAGTTCGCAGTAGCCGCCGATGTCCTCGACATTGGGGAACTTCATGAACTTCAGGTATCGCTGGGCCTCGGCATCGGTGAGGCCAGCGGGGCCGATCACCCAGTCGGTGAACGCGATGGTGCCGCCAGGTCTGACGAGACGCGCTGCCTCGCTGACGAGCTTGGCCTTGTCCACCACGTAGCACCAGGCGTCCTCGCCCCACACGAAGTCGGCGCCCCCGTCGGGCAGCCCGCTGGCGCACACGTCGGCCAGCACGAAGCGGATGCGGTCGGTCAGCCCTTCCTCGGCGACACGCTGCCGCCCGCGCTCGACCATCCGAGCCGTGGCATCTACCCCCACCATCGAAGCCGCGCCGCGGAAGCGGGCCAGGAACCGCATGCCGGCGCCCGTGCAGCAGCACAGGTCCACGCCATGCATCCCGGGGGCGATCCCTGCCTTGCCCGAGAGGTCCATGGACGACTGGAAGCCGCCAATGTGTATCTGCTCGCCCATGACCAGCTCCCAGAGGTCCGCCTCGGGGCCGCTGTAGGTGGCCTGCACCTGTGCGAGGCCAATGCCCTTGATCGCCTTCATGTTCTTGCCTTCCCCCGGCCTGAAGAGTGGTGAGGGATTCGAGGACGCCCGGGCTCCGCGTCGCGCGTCCTTCTGCAAGGGGGACTCTGCGATACGGCGGGCGCGAGGCGGAGCCGACTCGTGGCACGGGGCCCACACGAGGCGGCATCCACACCGCGAGGCGAGCACAGGGCAGCCTGGGGAAGAGACCGTCAGCGGCGGGGGGCAATCCGCACAGTGAAGGGCCTCCAAGCCGCGGCTGACCGGCAACGCTCCCTCGCCCAACCCAGTCCAGCCGACACCGAGTGACGCAGCCATTGCGTCGCGCACGGCGTCGCTCAGAGGCTCCTTGCCCAACTCGCGCCGCGTGCGGCATCCGATGGGAAGACTGGCACGCGTTCAGCCACGGCTATCACCCCCTTTCCTGGCGGAAGAACAAAGGCCGAAAGGCTGGAAGAAACAACTTTCCGGGATTATAGCAGCAGGGGCGCGCGGTGTCAAACCTGGCTGCTGCCCGAACCAGTTAGCAGCGCGGGCTTTAGACCGCACCCGAACGGCCTGAAGGCCGCACTGCGAGCCTGACCCGCCCGGACCAGGCCCTGGGCAGCGCCCCCTCAGGAGAAGCACAGCGCAGCCCCCGACTCCCGCGGCTCGCGTGAGGGCGGCACTCTGCCCGTGCGCACAGGCCAGCACCCTCTCGCGAGTCTGAGAAAGCAGACACGCTGCCCTCATGCTTGCTCATCCCGCCCCAGCTCCGGCAGATGAGCGAGTATGGCGCTTTGGCGATTCGCGGGCTTCTGGGGGCTTTCCCGCCATGCTTGCTCACTTTCTCCCCCTCCAAACTGATACAGCATGGGGCCCAGGCGCCCCTGCGCTCGCAGAATTGCATACTTGAACAACTATGCAAAGTCTCATGAGAACCAGGAGGCCCTGGGCTCGCCCGACCGGCCATTTGGTCCATCGCTCCCCGCTGATTCGGATCGGCGCTCGGGGCGACTTGTCGGCTTCTGCGGCCGGTTTCTGCCCGCTGTACCATCTGTCCCCGCACGGGGATGATCCAGAGGCAAACAGGGGGTTCGCCCCAGAGGACCGCATGGCCATGCTTCCGCGAGGGCTTGGTGTCAGCCGAGCCGCCCGCCTAGGCATCAGGGCACCAGGTCCTCCAGACGTCTCTTGGGGGCTTCCGAGGGGCGCGGCGGCGAGGGCTCCACGCGGCGGGGCCTCGGGTGTTCCTCCCGAGGCGCCTTCGGTTGAGGCTCCTTCGCGGGCTCGGCCGGTCGGGCCTCGCGGGCCGCGGGCTCCGCCGCGCCCGGGATGTTCGGCCACCCCTCAATCTGCCACGGCCAGAGGCCGTACTTCCGGCCGTCGTCGCCGGCCGGGTCGAGGCCTATGCAGCCAGCCATGAAGTCCAGCATCTGCGCCCAACTTGCGTTCGCCACGAGACCCACGCGCCAAGCGTGGAAGAACTTCGTTCAGGTGGGCCTCCCCGCGGGCCGGCCGTCGAAGGGCGGCATGAGAATGCCCAGCGGCCCCACCCCCTGGCAGTTCATGCGCTCGTCGTGCACGCCGGCCTCGAACTCAGGGAACCTCCACAGGCAGTTGCCCCAGCCGGTGCGCTCGCGGCCGTAGACGCCGAGGCCGTAGTGGCTGTAGTAGATGCGCATCGCACCGATATCGCCGCCGCCCACGCCCACAAACGTCCCCTCCACGTGCCCGTAGCCGAAGGGGACGGCAGACATGAACGCCGCATAGAAGGAGAACTGCGCCTTGTCGCTGACCGTCACGCCCAGGTCAACGCACTCGAGGGCATCCTTCACGCGGTTTCCCAGGAAGCCCGGCAGGCCGCCCTCCCAGCTCGCGCAGCCTTGGGTGAAGGCGAGTGCGACGGCAATGCCCACTCCCAGTGCGAGGCGACGTGTGATTGTGCTCATCCTGGCCTCCTGGCGGGTCCACGCGAGCCGCCAGCGCATCCCGGTTACGAAGCCATCGTGATCATACACGCCGGGGACACGCCCTGTCAACGGCAACTCGGGTTGGCTGAGGCGGTTGCGTTGTGGGGATGTGTCGAGAGGGCAGCGAGTTACGAGGGAAGG
>DAOOIT010000088.1 GCA_035384565.1 Planctomycetota bacterium
ACAGTCGAAGGAATCCTCGGAAACTTTGGCCCTGTTCTAGCGTTGTAGTGCTAGGCCGCCAGACCCCTAAAGGGGCTTACTGGATGTCGCAGGTCTCAGCCGCTGTCGCGTCGAATCGCACGACCAGCACCCGGCGGTTGACGCTGTCCGACACGTAGAGCCGCCCATCCGCCTCTGCGTAGTCGCACTCGGTGGGCCAGGCGAAGGCGATCTCGGGCTCCGGCACACGGCTCCCCGGGCCGGCGGAGTCGGCATTCCCGTACGCCCCGATGCGCGCCAGCCGGTTGCCGGCAGCGTCCACCATCTCCACCGACGAGTAGAAGGCGCTCGGCGCGTAGACCCGGCCGTAGGGGTCAGCGTCCAGTTGCGATTGCAGGCACTCGCAGCCGTCGTCGCCCGTGAATCCGTCGAAGGAATGCGGGATGATCCCGATGCCCGGGTAGCGCCACTTAGCCCCCACCACCTTCACATCCCAGGCGAGGTAGCCCGACTTGTAGGACACCGCATCGGCTGGGGCGTTGGGCAGCGCCAGGCTCTCGTCAATGAAGGGGGCCTTGGGGCTGAAGTTCCCGTAGATCCGGCCGCCCTCGGGACCGAACTTGAAGATCGCCCCCAGGTGGAAGAGGTACGGGTTGGCGTACAGGTAGCTCCAGGGCGGTTGGCGGTCGGCCTTGCGGTAGTAGCTCCAGGCGAGAGCCGGCACCGCCTTGGCGAAGTCGGCTGGGATGGGCTCCGCGGCGGGCTTGAGGTTCATGCCCAGGTACACGTTGCCGCGGTTATCCACGCCGATGCCGGAGTCGCCGCTGCCCGCCCCGTTGATCAGAGCGGCCTTCTTGAGCGTGCCGTCGGGCCCCCAGACGTCCACGGTGGCCACGCACGCATGGTCGGGCGAGCGGCGCACGTAGAGGTCGCCGTTGGGGGCGATGCAGTGGCCGCGCAGCCCCATGTCGGGGCCGTAGCCCCGGAACTTGACGGCCAGCTTGTTCGTGCCGGTGGCCGGGAACGGCAGCGGCTTGCCCTGCGGGTCCACGCGCACCAGGGCATTCGAGCCGTAGCCGCCCATCAGGTAGATGTTGCCCTCGCGGTCCACTGCGAGGTCGTTCCCTGGCAGGCGGAAGCGGCTGGCCTTGCCCGTCGTGAGGTCAATGAGCGCGTGCCCCGTCCCATGCTCGCCGACGATGACGCGCTTGCGCGGTGGGTCGGCGGCAAGGAAGCTGGGCCAGTGCAGCCCGCCCGCCTCCCCGACCGGCTCGCCGATGCTCAGTCTCGCGCCTTCGTCGGTGATCGGCACAAGGTCGTTGGGGCGGCCATAGCCTGTGTACAGCGACACCCACAGGCGGGGCGGGGTGGCCGAGGCGTCGAGGGCCATGAACTCGGCGGCGCGCTTCTTGACCTCGAACTCCAGCCGCGCCAGCTCCCGCGGGGCCTCGCCCTTCCAGGGCGCGAGCTTGAGGATGCGGCTGGTGACGGGGTCGGCGTCCTTGGCCGTCATGAGGTCATAGGAGCGCGCGCCCTTGCGGCAGAGGAGGTAGAGTTCGCCGCCCGGGCCCACCGCAATCTGCTCGGGCGAGGGCGCGGGGAACGCGCCCAGCCGCTTGCCGTCCTGCGAGTGCACCTTGACCCGGTTGTTCCCTCGGTCGCACACGTACAGTCGCCCCTCGGCGTCGAAGGCCAGGCCCTGGGGATCGTTGAACTCGTCGTCGCCGGCGCCCGGCTCCTTGCGCCCGAGCCAGGGCTCGCCAAGCTCCTGGTCGGTCCACCGGAGCCTGTAGACGCCGTGGTGCCGCTCGCCTTTCTCGAAGTAGGCCCGTCTCATGTCCTGCACGAGGTAGATCCACTGCCCGTCGGGGCTGACGGCCAGGCGGTCCATGCCGATGGCATAGCCTTCGCCGGCGCCGCCCAGGAAGCCGCGAGCCTTGCGGATCCGCGGCCCCACGAAGCCGGTCTTCTCGGGGGCGCCCCCGTCCGGATGGAAGGCGAGCAGGTGGCGCGCGGGGCCGTGGTTGCACATCGAGCCAATGGCGCTCGCCGCCAGCAGATAGCCGTCCGGGTGCCAGGCCATCGTCTGGCCGCGGATCCCGGCCACCAGCGGATAGAGGCTGTGGGCCTGCCCGTTGAAGACCAGCGGCTGGCGCCGGCCATCAATCTTCACGTGGCCCACGGGCTCGGTGCGCGCCTCGGCAGTGTTCGCCGCGTACGGCATGATGGTGCGCAGGTACTTGCCTCGACGGTCGAGCACGCGCAACTCCGCACGGCCGCGGAAGGGATCCGCCAGCAGGACGAAGAGTTCGCCGCTCGGGCTGGCCGTCAGCGCGCAGATCTCGCCGCTGAGGGTGTTGTCGTTCCTCCCGAGGATCCCGTCCAGCCTCGGCTGGAGGCCCAGGCGCACCCGCACCTTGAAGGGGCCGCCGGCCGCGGGCCTGCCGCCGTCGTCCTTCCCGTCCCACAACAGTTCCTGGGACAACGAGCCCGGCTTGAATGGCTCAGGCGCGTTCGCGCCCAGGAGGCCGGCAGCGAGGTGACGGGCCACGCCTCCCCCGCCATCCAGCACAGCCACCTCCGAGTCGGTCGGCGCGGAGACCGAGAAGGAGATTCTCACACCCGCCCCGTCCCGGGCGGCGGTCGGTCTGGTCGCGAACCCGACCTCCCCCGCCGACGCCATCGCCAGGGCGAGAACTGACACGGCACCCGCCAGGCACGTCCACGAGATCACTCGACTCATCCGAGGGCTTCCTCTTCAGATTGGCACGCGGCACCGGGCTCCCGGGCCTGATGGTACCCAGCGAGAACGAGAGTGTCAAGCACTGGCGTCACGACGTCCGCCGCCGTGGCCCGAGTCGCCGGATCGAGGACCGAAGGCGAGCGGAGGAGGCCGGCCCTATCTCGCCCTTTCGGGGCTGAACCCGTGAATCCTGCTGAACCCAGGGGGTTGCTTCCTTGTCCCTACGCTCCGCACCTCTTCCTCGTCCCTACGCTCCGCACCTCTTCCTCGTCCCTACGCTCCGCGTGGGGACGCGCTCTTGGCCGCTCTGCGGCCCTCTTCGCCTTCCTGAAAGAAGGGACGCCGGGGCGTCCACATCTCCGCCCCCACGCGGAGCGTAGGGGCGAGAAGAGGAAGGTGTGCGCCCCCACGCGAGGTCTTCAGGCTCCGGAGAGAACAACCCCGTCTGCAATTCCGGCCCACACCCCCTTTCTTGACCGCGCAGGGCGGCCCTGGTACAATGGCCGTTGTGAGGTGACCATGCCCGGGACAGCCGCGGGGCAGGCATCTGTGCACAGAGCCTGCCCCATTCTGCCAAGGAGAGGCCCGTGAAGCCCGAACGCCTGAGAGACCTCTCGCCCGATCGCCGCACCGCCATCCTGAAGCGCTCGATGGAGGACGTCTCGGCCATCTTCGCCGACATGCGGGCGATCTGCGTGGACATCGCCAAGCGCGGCGATGCCGTGATCCTGGAGCACTATGCGAAGTACAAGCAGGGCATCACGCCGGCCGACTTCGTCGTGACCCGCGACGAGATCGAGGCGGCCTACCGCAAGGTGAGCCCCGATATCGTCGCCAAGCTGCGGTTCGCAGCGGCGAACATCGAGAAGTTCCACCTCGCGCAGCGCGAGCGCGAAATGTGGAGCATCGAGATTGCCCCGGGCATCCTGGCGGGCCGCGTGGTGCGGCCGATGGAGATCGCCGGCTGCTACGTGCCGGGCGGCCGCGCGGCCTATCCGTCCAGCGTGCTCATGACCGTCATCCCCGCCAAAGCCGCGGGCGTGCCGCGCATCGTGGCCTGCACCCCGCCCGGCGAGGGCATGACGGCCAACGAGGTGAGCCTCGTGGCCGCCGACCTCTCGGGCGTGCAGCAGATGTTCAAGATCGGCGGCCCCTGGGCCGTGGGCGCCATGGCCTACGGCACCGCCACCGTGCCCAAGGTCAGCAAGATCGTCGGACCCGGCAACCGCTACGTCACCGCCGCCAAGATGGCCGTCTTCGGCGAGGTGGACATTGATTCGCCCGCCGGCCCCAGCGAAATCCTCATCCTGGCCGACGACTCGGCCAACCCCCGTTGGATGGCCATTGACTTCATCTCGCAGGTCGAGCACGACCCAGACGCGGCGGCGGCCCTCGTGACCCCCTCGGCCCGCTTCGCCCAGGCCGTGTGCGACGAGATCAACCGGGCGCTGGACACCGTGCCCCGCAAGGAGATCGTGGCCAAGGCCCTCGAAGACAACTCGGCCGTGCTCGTGGCCGACTCGATGGACGAGGCGATCGCGTTCACCAACGACTACGCGGCGGAGCACCTGGAGGTGGTGACCGCCGACCCGATCTCGCTCCTGCCCCGCATCCAGCACGCGGGCAGCATCTTCCTCGGCCCGTATGCGCCCGTGCCGGCGGGCGACTACGCCAGCGGCACCAACCACGTGCTGCCCACGGGCCAGTGCGCCAAGATGTTCAGCGGCCTGAGCATAGACGACTTCCTCAAGAAGCCCACCTTCCAGTACCTCACGCGCGAGGGCCTGGCGCACCTGCGCGATGCCGTCATCGCCCTGGCCGAGGCCGAGGGCCTGCCGGTGCACGCGCAGACCATCCGCGAGCGGTTCGAGGGATAGGTCTTCGGGCGCTCAGCCCGGCGGGGCGCCGGCGTGGCCCTTCTTCGGCCTCAGGCGCATGGCTACCACCACGTCGCCGCCCACCTGGCAGCGGCGCTCGATAGTCGCCTCGAACTCGCCCAGGGCGGCCAGCACCCGGTCCGGCTCGCCCTCCACGAGCACCAGGCCGTTGGGCTGGCGGCGCAGGTAGGCGTGGACGTCCTCCGCCGAGGCCAGCGTCACGATCGGCACCCGCCCGTAGAACGACAGGGCCGATGCCTCCTTGAGCGCCCCGCCGTCGAGCTGGATCGTCGCCACCACCTCCCCTGCCTCCTGGCGGGTCTCCTGATCGAGCCAGGCGCCGTCGGCCTTGGCCGACAGCGGGTCGTCCATCAGCGGCAGCGCCCAGGCGAGAGCGACCAGGTACGTGAGGCCCATGCCCACGGCCACGGCGGCGAGGGCGGGCGCGGGCTGGCGCTTGCGCAGGCGCACAGCGGCGTATGCTCCAACCGCCGCCAACATTGCGGCGGCCACCAGGCCGGGCGCCATCAGGTCGCGGTAGTCGCCCAAACGGGACCCCGCAAACGGCAGGACGCACAGCCCCGCGAGCCCCGCTGCCAGCACGCCCGCCACGGTGGGCCACAGCACCAGCCGCCACGACAGACGCCGCTCACGCCAGGGGGCATCCAGCAGTCGGGTGATGGCGTACCCAATCAACACCGCGGCCATGGGATACAGCGGCAGAATGTAGACCTGCCGCTTCGAGCGTGAGATGGTGAAGAACACGAAGATGAGCGCGAACCACAGGAATGCAAGGCCGAGGGGCCGGTCGGCGTTTCGCCGCGCCTCACGCCACGCGGCCACGAGGCCCAACGGCAGGAACAGCGCCCACGGGGCGAGGCTGTCCCAGATGTTAATGAAGTAGTAGTAGGGCGGCCGCAGGTGCAAGTGGCCGGTGAGGAATCGGCCCACGTTCTGCTTGAAGATGAAGTAGAGCAGGTTCGACGCGCCGGCGGCCTGTGCATAGGCGACCGCCCATGCCACGAACAGGCAGGAGCCCGCCGCGGCCAGCGCCGTCACGCGGACGGCTCCCCGCCACTCGCGGCGGACCAGGTGGTCCAGGCCCAGCACCCCCGCCGGCAGCACGATGCCGGCAGGGCCTTTGACCAGCGACGCCACGCCCATCAGCAACGCGGTGCCCACCCAGCCGACCGCCCGGTCCCGCGCGCACGACGCCGTGCGCGCCAGGTCGTAGACGATGATCGCTGACCCGATAAGGAAGGCGAACGGCATGTCGAGGTGCATGTTCACGGCCTGCCACACGAAGTAGTAGGCCGTGCCCAGCACGGCCACGGTCCAACAGGCCACGCGCGGCCCCAGGCGCCGCTGTGTCCACACGCCGGTCACAATGAGCAGGCCGATGGCCGACAGCATGGTGGGCAGCCGCAGAACCCACTCGCTCTGGCCGCCCAAGACTCCCGCCGCCGAGGTGAGCCAGAAGAACAGCGGCGGATAGTCGGGGAACTCGCGCCCGTAGAGGAACAGCCGCAGGGCATCGCCCGAGGCGATCATGTGCTGCGTGATCTGCGCCATGTCGGGCTCGTCGGGGTACCAGAAGTCACGCTGAATCCCGCCCACCAGGTAGAGTGCCGACAGCCCGGCAACCAGCAGCCACCATCGGGTCATTCCGTGCTCTCTGCCAAGAAGGATGCGCGCACGCCTCAATTGCTCAGATTGTATCACACGCCCGGCGCCCGGACAAGCGGGGGGCTGCCGGTGGCTCGCCTTGACGGAGAAGCCCCTGCCCGGGGCCGCATCCCCGAGTCAGGGGCTTCTGCCCGCTGCCCATAGGGCCTTCCGTCACTTCGCGGGCTCCCAGCCGCGGTAGGTCACTTCGAACCACAGTTCGTCGCTCGGCAGGCTGAGGATCTTCTCGAGCTGGAAGAGCTTGCCGTTGATCGGCAGCCGCACGCGGATCGGCTCGGCCCCGGCTGCCTTGGCCTCTTGCTCGACGCGCGCCTGGACCTGCTCTTCCATCTGCTGCGCCTGCTGTTGGGCGTCGTGCGGCACCACAATGCGCTCGGGCCCGGTGGCCAGCGCGGCGAACTTCTCGACCTCGCGCAGCGGCCCGGCAAACGTGCTCTTGCCGAGCAGCCACGTGCGGTAGTGCCCCTCGATCGGCAGGTAGTAGTTGTACATCACGTGCATCGTCGGCGCGTCCATCTGTGGGAGGTCAACGCGCAGGCTGCCCCTCTTGGGCGCCGCCGTGGCCGGGGCCTCCACGTACACGATGTCCACCGGGAACGAGGCCAGCTCCTGCGCGCCGCTGGCGCTGCGGATGAGCGGGATGAGGACGTTGCCCTTGTCGTCTCTCGCCGGCGTGGCCGTGTTGCCGCTGACTTCGGCCGACCAGATCGTGGCGCCCTCGGGCATCTTGAGGCGGAGGAACTGGTTGCGGTTGTTGCGCACGCTGTAGACCACTTTGGTGATCCGCCGCCCGTCGTTGAGCTGCATGCCGGTGAAGAGCGCGCTGTCCACGATGGTCACCAGCACGCCCACCTCGTCGTGCCGCTTGACCGTGAGCGGAATGGTGAAGGTGTCGCCCACGTAGCGGAAGCCGAGCAGGATCGGCTGCTTGGTCATGGCCACCAGTTCGGACGGGAGCTGCCGCACGTCCACCGGTCGGGCGCCTTCCACCTTGTCGCTCGTGATCTCGACGTTGGTGACCGCCACCACGCCGATGAAGCCCTTCTCGCGCTCGACTCCGACCGTGCGGATGACGGGCGCTTCCACGCTGTCCTTCACCGCCCGCTCGAAGCTGACGGTGAGCTGCTGGGCGCCGATCACCTCGCCGCGGAACACCACCGTCAGTTCGCCCGGGGCGGCGACCCGCCAGTCCTGCAAGTTCGCGCCGGTCACGGTGAGGATGCTGGTGTCGGAGGGCACCTTGAGCTTCAGTTCGCGCACCGGCGTGTGCAGGATGTTGTAGTTCACGGTCTCCTGGCACAGCAGCACGCCTTCGGCGACGGCGACCATGGTGTTCGTCTCGGCGTAGAGCTTGGGCGGCACGGCCTCGGCCTTGGGCAGCGCGCGCTCCCACGTGACCGTGAGCGGCACCCCGCTGGCGATGGCCGCGGCCACCTGCGTCTTGCCCGCCGCCGTTTTGACAAGCTGCGACTGGGCGCCCGCCACCCTCACGTCCACGTTCTCGCGCGCCACCACCAGGTCGAGGATGCTCGCGCCCGGGGTCACGCGCTGGAACGTCACGCGGTTGATCCCCGCGTCCTTCTCCACGGCGACCGAGAACTCGACCGCGACGTCCACCGTGCCCGTCTTGTCGGTGAGGATTTCATAGGCCTGGCCGCTGCTGTTCAGGAACACGCCGGCCGGCAGGGTGCTCCTGGTGATCGCCACAGTGCCGGGCAGGACGGGGATGCGGGTCCACGCCCTCTCCCGGAGGATGTCGGCCTTGAGCTTGAGCGTGAGCGTCGCCCCGTCGTCCGTCAGGTCGCCCGTGAACTGGCACGACGAGACGACGTAGTCGGTCGGCGGCGGCGTGGCGGCCTTGCCGGCCCTCTGCTGGATGGACCACTCGAGCAGGGCCTTGAACTCGGTCCACGGCAGGTCCACCGTGGCGGCCTGGCCCATCTTCTCGACCTTCACGCCGAGAAGGTTCTGGACCTCGGCCCAGGGGATGGTGAGGATGCCGCCGCCCCCGCCGGCCGGGTCGTAGCCCGTGATCTTCACGAACTGGTCCCAGCTCAGCGTCACCTCGCCCTTCTCGCGCGAAGGGGCTGCGGCCGGCTCGCCCGCCTCCAGCGCCGACGCCGCCAGCACGGCCACCGCGGCCGCCATTGCTACCATCGCCATTCGCCGCATTGTTGGCCTCCTTTCAGGTAGGGTGTGCATACCTGCACACCATCTTCTGTTTGTGCGTGCATGGATGCACGCCTACCGGGAATAGCGGTAGCTCGCCCTCAGCACCAGCTCATCGCCCGGCTCGACGAGGGTCTTCTCGAACTTCACCAGCCGCCCCGCACGCGGCACGGCAATCTCCTGCGCCGTCACCACGAACGGGAACGGGTTCCTCGGCTCGGTCCAGTGCTGCATCGGGTTCGCCTGCACGGCGGTGAGGTAGCCGCCGTTGTTGATGACGAGATACTGCTGATGCAGCAGGTCAATGGGGTTGCCGTTCACATCGAGGGTATTGCCGACCTCGCCGGCGAAGCGCACGTTGCACGTCATGCCGTTGGGGAGCCAGGCATCGGTGCCTACGATGGTCTCCTGAGCGTTGGGGTTCGCCGCCACGCGGCCCCGCTTCTTCGCCGCGTCGAGTTCCAGCAGGGTGCGAAGCTGCGCCTCGTCCACCACGGCGAACGACACGCCGTTGCTGCCGACGGTGAAGCTGATGCCCAGGCCGTTCGCCTCGTCGGGCGTGCAGTTCAGGTTGATGCCGTTCACCTGCACCTTCTGCGCCCTGTTGATCGCCAGCTTCTCCGCGAAGTCGTCGAAGAGCGCGGCGCCGCCGCTTCGCACGACGCCTGAGTCCTCCACCGCCGTCTCACCGCGGGGCGAGGTCAAGGCCCAGCCGTAGTTGCGCGTCACGAAGGTCTGGAATCGCCTGTCGCGCAGCAGTTCGTCCGTCTCATCATCCCCGCCGAAGAACTGCTCCTCCAACGGCTTCTTTCCGAGGCCTCTTGCCTGCTGGGTGGCGATCCGGCGGCCCCACTCCACCTGCGCGCCGCGGGCGCGGCGGAGTTCCGAGACAAGAGCCTCGATCCGTTTGTGCCCCTCAGGCGTGTGCCGCACCTCGATCCTGCCGTTTCGGTAGGTCACCGCGTAATCGTCGCCGTCCACGTCTTGCGGCTTCTTCTCGCCCTCGGTCTCCCACGTGCCGGGCGCGATGCTCTTCTTGATGAAATCAACGAGCTTCTCGCCCGTCAGCGGCTCGCCCTTGTCTTCCTCGTCGCCGCCGAAGAACTCCTGGGCCATCTCCTGCCCTCCGCCGCCGCGAGTCGAATAGCCCGCATCGGCCGCCAACGCCTGCTGGCGGCTCCGGAGCTTGTTGATGTCCAGCGTCAGGTCGCTCACGTCGTAGGCCCGCACCGCCGGCTTGTCGGGCCGCCGCGACGGCGTCTCAGGCGTTGTCGAGCGGCCCGGGCCGGGCGGCTCGGGCTTCGGCGGAGGGGTCAGACGCACCGCTCGATCCTCGACCGTCTTCGTCAGGCCGTCGGGCTGCTCGCGCCCGCGGAGACGCCGCCCGTCGAGCTCCTCGGCCTTCTGCTTCACGGCCTCGAGGGCGAGCGACGTGATTTCGCGCTGAAGCGCCACGCCGCCGAGATCGGTCTGTTGCTGGATCTGTTTGGCTTCCCTCAGTGCCTCGTCATAGCGCCCCTTGCCCTTGAGTTCCTGGACCTTCTTGAGGGATTTCTGGACCTCCTGGACTTCGCCCGCGCGGATTCTGGACAGTTCTTCGCGGGCGAGGCGCAGGCGGGCGTCTTGCTCGGACTCGCTCGCGCCCTGCTCCACGAGCTGTTGGCCGAGGGCCGCGGCGGCCTCGAGGTTGGCCTTGGCATCCTGGAGGTTCCCCGAGCGCGAGGCGGCGAGGCCCTTTTCGAGATACTCGCGCTGCTCCTCGACGAGGCCCCTCTGCTCGGCCTGAATCTCGCGCTTCACCTGGAGGCCCGCCGCCTTCTCGGCCTGGGACTTCGGGCCGTCGGCCGCCTTGCCCTCGCCCGTGGTGAGCTTGATGTTTTCGAGGAGCTTCCGCGCGTTCTCGGCCTCGAACGACTTCGGGTTGAGGGCGAGCACTTGTTCCAGACTCTTTCGCGCGTTCGCGTAGTCCTGTCGGTCGTAGAAGTCGCGCCCGGAGCGGTAGTAGTTCTTCCAGAGCAATGCCTTCACGGGGGCGTTGATGGTCGCTGGCATCTCCTGCGCCTGCGGCGGGGCTTGGCCCTGCGGCGGCGCGAAGGGCTGGTTCGCGGGCGGGGCTTCAGAGACGGGCTCTTTCGCGGGCGGTGCCGGCTTGGGGGCCGCCGTCTCCCGTTTGCCCCCGAGGCCTGAGCCCAGGAAGCCCAGAAGGGCGAGCCTCGACCTCCGCCTGCCTGGCTCCTCGGGCTTCTCCTCGGGCTCGGGCGAGACAGGGATGTCCTCGATGGCCACCTCGTGGTCTTCTGTTGCGGCCGGCACCGGGCGTGCCTTGGGGCGGTAGCCTTCGGCGGCCACGCCCAAGCCGTAGTCGAGGCTCGCGGTGGCCGTCTCGTTCGAGTACTTCTCCACCTGTCGGAGCGGGCCGGCCCAGCGCTTGACCCGCATCGTTTCGGGCAGGTAGGTTTCGCACCAGGCGTAGGCGATGGGCACGTCAATGCGCGGCAGCGGCAGGGCGATCTCGCCGCGGCGCGGCATTGTGGGCGGCGTGTCCTCACGCCGCGTACCGCGGGACGGGGACGTCCCGCCCACAACGTCCAGGCGGCACAGGAACACCACGTCCACGGGGAATGTCACGAGTCCCTTCACGCTGGCGAGCGAGCGCACGAGCGGCACGAGATACGTGTTCGGGGCGTCGGGCGCCGCCGTGAGGGCCTTCGACTCCTCGTTGACCCGCGCCTGAAGCACCAGCGCGCCGGGCGGCAGTTCGAGGCGCAGGAACTGGCGGGTGCGGTTGCGCAGCTCGTAGCTCGCCCTGCAAACGAGTGCGCCGTCGGGGCGGAAGGTGAGCTCGTAGTGGGCGAGATCGGCGATGGACTCCTGGAGAGCGAATTCGCCGAGGTTGAGCAGTTCGGCCTGGGCGGACCAGGCCCGCGCGGTGATCTGGCAGGCGATGGCCGGCGCGCCCGCCAGCAGGGCGCGGGCCGAGGCCGGGATGTCGCCCAGCGCGATCTGGCGCAGGCCGCTCAGCGTTCCCGCGAGCACTTCGGTGGCGCCGGCCGTGCTCGTGACCACCAGCGTGCCGCCAGCCCAGTGGCCATCGGTGATCGCCAGTTCGCCGAGTCGCTGGGTCGCCTCCTTCGCCAACGCCATCTCGCAGGCCACGCGCAGGCGCGTGCGCTCGCGCACCTTGCCCCGCAGGAACACCACGGCCCGGCCCCCCGCCACCTGCGTCTCGCGGACGTCGGGGCCGGTGATTGCCAGGCGCTCGGCCGCGGGCGGCAGCGAAAGCTCCAGGCGGTCGCTCACCCCGCCGATGATCGCCACGTCGAGGTCCGCCACCACCTGCTGCACCGCGGCGTCGAGGTTCCACGCGACGTTGCCCTTCAAGGCATAGCGCGGTGGCCGGTCGGTCACCGGCAGCGGCGGGCCGTACGCCAGACTCAGGCGCGACCGCGGCGTGAGCGCGAGCTGGCCATGCGTGCCCCTCCCCGCCTCGCCCCGCAGCGTGAGCGGAATGCGCTCTCCCGCCGCCGCATTCCTCGACTGGCCCTGCGCTTCGCCGGAGTCGGGCGCGACAGTCAGTTCCCAGGGGTCGGGCGATTCGAATCGCACGCGCGTCGCCACGCTGCGCGGGATGGACAGGGTGAGCGAGCGGCCCGAGGCCGTTGACTCTCTGAGGGCGATCCGCGCCGAGACCACGTGTTCACCCGCCTGCGCGGGTGTGTAGCACAGCCAGGCCCCCTGGGTCGCCAGCGTGGCCGGCCGGCCACCCACGAGCACCTCGTCCCACGCCAGCGCCGACGTCAGCGCCGGCACGTTCGAGCAGCGCTCGGCGTCGAGCACCTGAAGCCGCAACGTGACCTCCAGAAGCGGCTTGCGGTCGGCCGGCACGGTGAGCGCGTAGACGCCCTCCACCGCGATCACCGGGACAGGCGGGACCCGCCTCGGCGGCTCGACCGTCTCGCGGACGTACTGCTCCCACACGGGCCGGGCGACCCGGAAGTGCGCATCTTCGAGGAGCCGCGACCGCGCGATCAGTTCCCGGACCAGCGCCTCGCGCTCCGCTTCGCCCGCGCGCGGCCCCTCGCCGCCGACAGCGCACAAGCCAAGCGCCGCCAGGAACATGCAGCCGTACCGCAGATGAGGCATCGTGCACCCCGCAGGCACCGAGCGCAGGAAGCGATCCGATGCGAGCATCCTATCAGCCCGCCGCGCTCCATTCAACTGCTTTCCGCCCAAGTTACGTTGGCGTTACAAGAACCACTCTCCGCCTCGCGCGTCTAAAGGGGTGTGGGGAAGTTGCGCCCGCCGCGGCATCCCAGGAGGCGCCCAATGAATAGGCCAGCAGCGTCCGGTGTTCCCACGCTCCTCGTCCTCGCTCTTGCATTGGCCGCCGCGCCTGCGACCGCCCGTGAGTTCGCCCCCGAGGATGACAACGAGGTAACCCGGTTCCTGGGCCGCCTGCTCGTCCACGCCCCCGAGCATTTCCGCGGCCTCACGCTGTTCGCGCTCGAACTGCGTGCGGCAGAGGACGATGCGGAGTATCTGACTCTCGACGACGCCCTCCGCCACGGCATCCTCCGGGTCCTCGACACCGGGGTGGTCGAGCGCGTGACGATGGAGAATCTCTCCCGCCGCGACTGGGTGTTCGTCATGGCGGGCGAGGTCATCGGCGGCGGCAAACAGAACCGCATGGTCCGCGAGGACGTGCTCCTCGCCCCCGACATGCGCGTCACCGTGCCCACCTACTGCGTCGAGCAGGGCCGCTGGCGCGGCGAGGACAGGTTCAGCGGCGGCAAGTTCCTGTCCAACTACGCCCTGCGCCAGAAGGCCATGGCCGCCGCACCGCAGGCCGAGGTCTGGGGTCAGGTCGAGGCCGACCAGCACCGCTTCCGCGTCGAGTCAGCCACCAAGGACTTTGAGGCCGTAGCCGGCAGCCCGGCGGTCTCGCGCGAGCTGGGCGCCTACCACGACGCCTTCCGCCGCCTGTGGCGCCCGCGCATCGTCGGCTTCGTCGTCGCCCAGGGAGGCCAGATCGTCGGCGCTGATGCCTTCTGCAACCCTCGTCTCTTCAACAGTTTACGCGGCAAGCTCCTCGACTCCTACGCCTTCGACTGCGTCGGACGCTTCGACCGCGTCCGCCCACCCGACTTGCGTCAGGAAGACGCCCGCGACTTCATGGCCCGAACCTACGCCGCACGCTTCCGCAACCAGGGCACCCCCGGGGCCGGCTCGTCGCTCGCGTTCAGCGGCAACGGCATCGAGGGGTCCGCTCTTCTCAACCGTAACGCCGTTCTACACTTACACGCCACGCCAGGCTACCGCATCCTGCCCCCTCCCCGCCCCATCCCGATCGAGCCGATGCCCCTCCCGGAGCCCAGAGAGAGGTAGACGTGCGCAGGGACGCAGGCGAGGGCGCGCGGTCGCGCCTATCCGCTCTCTTTCCGGCGGGGGTTACGGGGAACCGGCTTTCCTGTTCATTCGGCTGAAGTGCTACGCCCATGCTATATCAGTCCTGAAAGGGAGGAAGTGATTCAGCATGGGTAGATGGGCGAGAATTGGCGATTCTCGCGGCTCTGGCCATTCCTGCTCATCTGGGGGATGAGCAAGTATGTGGCTGGGGAGGCCAGGAGAGCGTAAGGCTTTGCAGCATATAAGTTTAGGTGGTGGAACCACCGGCGTCGGAGCGCCCCTCCAAGGCCGCTGCCCCACCAAGAGGGCTGAGCCCCGATGAGCCCTGCCTATTCCTTCTCGTAGGCCGCCTGCCGGGTGTTGATCGCCCGGAGGCGGGCCAGATCGTACTTGAGTTGGCGGTCGTAGAAGACGATGCCGTTCTGCTCCTGCTCGACATCGGTGAGTTGGGTGTAGCAGAAGCCGAACATGTGGGGGTTGTCGAGGAGGACATCGGTGAGGGCTTTGTAGCGCTCGAAGAACTGCTCCATCGAGATGGTTTCGCCGCCGTAGCCCCAGCCCTGGCCCACGTCGCGGCCGGTCTCGAAGCGGATGCCGCCGTATTCGCTGACGAAGTAGGGCTGGCCGCGATAGGCGCTGCGCGGGTCCTCCTGGTTGTTGCTCCAGGGGGTCCTGCTGGTGACGGCGGGGTCGGCGAAGCGCTGGGCGAACTCGGCGGGCTTCTGGCAGTAGTCGTGGCAGTCGTAGATGTCGGTCTCGGGGTAGAGGTGCACGTAGCCGCTGGTGTCGAGGAAGGGTCGCGTGGGGTCGAGGGTTTGTGTGACGGCGAAGAGGCGCTGGGCGGAGGCGTGGCATTCGTCCTTGCGGGTCTCGTTGAGGGGGCACCAGCCGACGATCGAGGGGTGGTTGCGGTCGCGGACGACCACGGAGCGCCACTCGTGGAGGGCGTGGGCGAGGGCCTCGTGGGATTCGCGGTTGAGGCCCCAGTCGGCGTATTCGCCCCAGGCGAGGTAGCCGAGGCGGTCGGCCCAGTAGAGGAAGCGGGGCTCGAAGACCTTCTGGTGGAGGCGCGCGCCGTTGAAGCCGGCGGCCATGGAGATTTCGATGTCGCGGCGCAGGGCCTCGTCGGTGGGCGCGGTGTAGATGCCGTCGGGGTAGAAGCCCTGGTCGAGCACGAGGCGCTGGAAGACGGGCCGGCCGTTGATGAGGAAGCGGTGGCCGTCGAGGGCCAGCTTGCGCAGGCCGAAGTAGGAGCGCACGGTGTCAATCGGCTCGCCGTCCCTCTCGATCTCGATGAGGAGGTCGTAGAGGGCGGGTTCGCCGGGGAACCAGGGGTTGATTTCGGAGAGTTCGAGGACGCCGAGGGTGGAGCGCCAGGCGGCGCCGACGGCTTCCTCGCCGATGATCTCGTCGTCGAGGGTGGCGGTGAGGCGGACTTCGACGCCGTCGGTCGGGCCGTCCACGTGGGCGTTGAAGAACACGCGGCCTGTGTCGAGGTCGGGGTAGAGGGCGAGGTCGCGGAGGCAGGTTTCGCCCACGGCCTCGAGCCAGACGGTCTGCCAGATGCCGGTGGTGCGGGTGTAATGGCAGCCGTGGCTTTCGGGCTTGTGGCTCTGCTTGCCGGTGGCTTGGAGGCCGGAGCGGGTGCGGTCGGTGACGTGGAGCACGAGCTCGTTGTCGCCCGGCCGCGCGGCGCGGGTGATGTCGAAGGTGAAGGGCGAGTAGCCGCCGCGATGCTCGCCCACGAACGCTCCGTTCACCCAGGCGCGGGCGTGCCAGTCCACGGCGCCGAAGTGCAGGAGCAGGCGTTTGCCGCGCTTGGAGGCGGGCACCTGGAAGGTGCGGCGATACCACACGTGCTCCATGAAGTCGGTGCGGCCGATGCCGGAGAGCCGGCTCTCGGGGCAGAAGGGCACGAGGATGGTCTGGGCGAGGTCGCGGCCCGTGATGAGGCCGCGGGACTCGCCGTCGCCGGCGTCGTCCACCTCGAACTGCCAGACGCCGTTGAGGTTCAGCCATTCGTCGCGCTGGAAGTCGGGCCGCGGGTGTTCGGGGCGGGGCAGGTCGCCGGGGTGGGCGGTCATTCGGGGGCTCCTGGGAGTTGCGGACTGGGGAATCCGGATTGCGGATTGAACGGACCAACGCACCGGGGCTCGCCGCCTGGCCGAATTCCGCAATCCGAAATCCGCGTTTCGCAGTCGGGGATCACGGCTTGGCCTTTTCCTGAGGGTCTTCGGGGTCGGTGAGCTCGACTTCGCCGCCGAGGAGGGCGAGTTCGGGCAGGGGGGCGGGAACGTAGAGGCGCACGTTGTCGAAGACGCACTCGCCGCCTTCGACGAGGAAGCCGATGCGGCCCGAGGCCGCGGCTCCCGTCACCCCGTCGGCGACGAGCTGCTCGTTGACGTAGCACTCGAAGGTATTCCCGAGGCAGCGCACGGCGACGCGATAGAGCTTGCCGACGTCTACGGGGAACCGCTGGCCGCCGAGGTAGAGCGGCTCCTGGCGGGTGTAGCGGAACTTCACGCCGGCGACGGAGCCTGTGGGCATGAGCGAGTAGCCGGTGGCTCCGCCGACACAGAGCAGGCTGTGGGTTCCGCTGAGGAGGCAGTAGAGGAAGTGGCCGCCGCCCTCGCCGCGCGCCTGCTCGCGAAAGACGGCGCCGAAGCGGAACGAGCGCGCGTCGGACGAGTTGCCGGTGTCGAACGTCAGGAGGAAATCGCGGGTGCCCTGAGGGGCGGCGGACTGCATGAAGATCTGGCCGAGGTCGCGGCGGAGCGCCTTGCAGGTGAGGCGCCCGCCGAGGACGCGCCAGGTGCCGCTCTCGACGTCCCAACGGTCGAGCTTGGGGGAATCGAAATTCTCGACGAAGTATGGCTTGCCGTGCTCCTTGAGCCAGTCGGCGAGTTTCACCACATCGGGGTGCCCCGCGTCGAGGGTCTGGGCGAAGCCGAGCAGTTCGGCCGCGCGGGCGAAGTCGGCCACGCGACAGGCGGCAACGGTCTGGCCGAGGAGCACCTGGAGGCTGCTCTCGATCACGCGGGCCGCGTCGGGGCTGTCGGGCTTGAGCTTCTGGGCCTCGGTGAGGAGCTGGCGGGCCGCCTTGTAGTCGGCCGCCTCGCACTTCTGGCGGGCGGCGGCGATGGCCCGCCGGAAGGCGGGCATGCCCGACAGGTCAATGAGGGCGGCCAGGTCGGCGGCGTCGGCCCCGGCCGCCTTGGCGGCGGCCAGCTCCTTGTGGGCGAGCGGCAGGTCCGGCTCGGCGTCGAAGGCCGCGAAGAGGGCGAGGACGAGGTGGCCGTCGGCATCCTCGGGCTTCAGGCCCGCCCGCGCGAGCGCAAACAGGCTGGTGGCTTCCAGAGTGGCGAGCTTGCTGCCCGTGGCCGCGGCGCCGATGCTGAGCCAGAGGGAGTCGCCCTTGACGCCCTGTATCTTGCCCGTGACTCCGCCTCTGGCGGTGAAGGGCTTGCCGGCCATGGCCTCGGCGCCGGCCGCCACGAGCGCCCAGAGGCGCGGCAGAAGCTCCGCGGCCCGAACGACCGCCTGCGCGCGCTGGCGGCTCTCGCCGTCGCCGGCCGCGGCCAGGCCGGCCCGGGCGGCCTCGAGGGCCGCGTCGTAGCTCCGCTTCGCCCACAGCGGCCGGATGCCGGCCAGCAGCTCCTCGGCCCGGCTGGGTTCGGCCTTGACCACGCGAGGCGGGGCGAACACGAGCCGCCGCAGATGCACGCTGCGCACCGCCGCGACCGCCCGCCACGAGAGCACGCCCAGCGGGGCGAACTCGGCCGCCCACTCGGGCAAGGCGAACTCGTGCCCCGCTCGGGGAATCTCGAGCAGAGTCTTGCCATCCACCTTCGCCTCGATGCGGGTAGCCGTGACCCGCACGCTGGCCTTGTACCAGCGGTCATTCTCGAACGATGCGTCGCGGCGCGTCTCGTTGCGGGGCAGCGACTGGCCGTCCACGGTGTCGAGGCCGCTTCCCGTGTTGCCGCCGAGGATGAGTGCGCACGCCGTATCGCCCACGGGGAACGCGAGCGTGGCGAAGGCGCCCTGCCCCTGCACCCGCATCACTTCGGCGGTGAGCTCATAGCCCTCGCGCGGAGTCTCGCGCGTCCAGACGATGCCCGCGACCTTCTTGCCACCGTCAATCTCCAGGCGGCCGTTCGCGAGCGACACGCTGGGGCCTTTGCGGCCCTCCGAGGTCGGGTCCACGATCCGCCAGCCGGCCAGGCTGGCGCCGTCGAAAAGCGTGCCGTCCTTGGCCTCCGCGGGGGTGCCCTGCTTGGGTGGTGCCTTCGGCTCGGGCTCGGCCTTCACGCTGGGGGTCGGCTGGGAGGGCGGCTCGGCCTTTGGCGGCTCGGGCACGAGGGGCTCGGCCTCGGGCGCCTTTGCGGCCTTCGGGGGCGGCTTGGGGGCGAGCATCGCCTCGGTGTGCTGGAGGAGTTCGGTGATGTCGGCCTTGTTCTCGGCGTAGAAGGCGGTGCCCGCGTAATCGGCCTCAAGCTCTCTGAGCAGGTCCTTCGCCTCGCTCCACTTGCCCAGCGCGGCCCGCCGCGACGCCAGGGCGAGCAGTTCGCCGGCCCGGTCCTCGCGCTTCTCGGCCTCGTTGGCCCTGGGCGCCTGCGGGGGCGGCTGGGCAACGGGGCGCTCGCTGGGCCGCCGCGAGCCGAGCAGCACGATCGCGGCCCCGATGCCCACGAGGAGCAGCACAATGGCCGCGGCCAGCACCTGGGGGCTCGGAGCGTGCCGCGCCCGCCGCGCGGGGTGCCGCTCGTGCGCGTGCGCCAGGGCGCCGGGCGCGACGGCGGCCTGAAGCGCCGCGTGGAACTCGGCCACGCTGCCGAAACGCTCGTCGGGCGACGCGGCGAGGGCCGTGGCGATCACCTTGTCCACCGTCACGGGCACGCCGTCGGCGAGCTGGCTGGCCCGCTTGTAGTGGCCGATGGGCAGTTCGCCCGTGAGCATCTCGTACAACGTCACGCCGAGGGCGTAGATGTCGGCGCGGTGGTCCGCGCTGCCGGCGTCGCGCACCTGTTCGGGGGCCATGTAGTGCGCCGTGCCCATGCGGGTCTGGGCCATCGTGAGCCGCTGCGGGGCCGCTGCGTCGTCGCCCGTGATGCGCGCGATGCCGAAGTCGGCCAGCTTCGCCTCGCCCGAGGGCGTCAAAAGGATGTTCTCGGGCTTGATGTCGCGGTGCAGCACCTTCTGGCCGTGCGCGTATTCCAGGCCCGCGGCGGCCTGGTGGAAGATGCGCAGCGCCTCGTGGAGCGGCAGCTTGCCCTCGCGCCGGAGGCGGTCGCGCAGGCTCTCGCCGCTCACGAACTCCATCACGAGGAAGTAGGTGCCGCCCTCGACGCCCTTGTCGAGGATGTTCACGATGTTGGCGTGGGAGAGCTGGGCCAGGGCCGTGGCCTCGCGGTCGAACCGCTCGACGAACGACGGGCGGTGCGCGAGACGCTCGGCCAGCACTTTGAGGGCCACGGGGCGGTCGAGCGAGAGCTGCGTGGCGCGGTACACGGCCGCCATGCCGCCGCGGCCGACGAGGCTCTCCACGCGACAGCCCCCGACCACGTCGCCCGGCTGGAGGCCCACCCGCTCGGCCTTCGCCAGGTCCACCCGGCCGCCGCAATGCGGACACCGCCCCTGGCCCGCCGTCGTGCCGTCGGGGGCGTTCAGCACTTTCCCGCAGCGCGGGCACTTGATGCTGACCAATGCGAGGCCTCCGCCCGCCCGGTGCACTGCTAGGAGCCTGTCCAAGAATCCGCGTGGGACTGCGACGCCCGCGATTCTGGCCG
>DAOOIT010000089.1 GCA_035384565.1 Planctomycetota bacterium
ACATCATTATCTCGGGCATGGGCGAGCTGCACCTCGAGATCATCCTCGACCGCCTCAAACGCGAGTTCGGCGTAGACGTGGCGGCCGGCCCCCCGCAGGTCGCCTACCGCGAGACCCTCACCGCGCCCGTCGAGATCAACGAGAAGTTCGTCAAGCAGACCGGCGGCCGCGGCCAGTACGCCCACGTGGTCATGACCCTCGAGCCCCTCGAACCCGGTCAGGGCTTCGAGTTCGTCAACGAGGTCGTCGGAGGCCGTGTCCCCAAGGAGTTCATCCCCGCCGTCGAAAAAGGCATCGTGGACGCCATGGCCAAGGGCCCCTGGTCGCGCCATCCGGTGGTGGACGTGCGGGTGACCCTCATCGACGGCTCGTCGCACGACGTGGACTCCTCCGACCTGGCCTTCCGCACCTGCGCGGCCATGGCCTTCCGCAAGGCCTTCCTCCGCGGCAGCCCCGCGCTCCTCGAGCCCATCATGAGCGTCAGCGTCCTCGTGCCCGAGGAGCACGCCGGCCCGGTCACCAGCAACCTGTGCTCCAAGCGCGGCCACATCGTGGGCATGGAGCGCTCCGGCGCCACCCAGGAGATCCGCGCCATGGTCCCCCTCGCCAACATGTTCGGCTACGCCACCGAGGTCCGCAACGTCACCCAGGGCCGCGGCACCTTCACCATGCACTTCGAGCACTACGAGCCCGTGCCCTTCGCCATCGCCGAGGAGATCATCGCCCGCAAGAAGGAACAGGCGGCCAGGCGGTAGGCGGACCCACAGACGCACCAAGAGCCAGGCACTCGGCGAGGGCCGCGAGCAGAAGAACAAGCCAATGGCCTTTCCAACCACTGTGCTCGCCATTGCCGGCATCTGCCTCGTCCTCGCCGTGCTCTTCAAGCTCCTGGGGGTGAATGTGGACAGCGCGGAGGTGCCGGGGCAGATCGTCTTCCCGCACGGCTGCCCGCACTGCTGGCAGAAGACTCCTCACGCGGCCTACGTAGACTTCCCCGTCGCGCGGACCGTGGCGCCCGCTCCCGTCGGCCAGACCGTCAAGTACAGGTGCCTGAAATCAAAGGTCGAGTACCGTGTCACGCAACGCCGGCCGGGCTACTACGAGTGGGCGCACGGCTACCTCGACGATGCCCGCACCTTCGTGGAAGACTGCCCACACTGCAACGGCATCCTCTGCTTCTACACCTGGAGCGCCCAGAGTCTCCACCAGGACTGCGCGAAGTGCGGCTACAGCTACGTGTCCGAACCGGACTAGGTCCTCGCATTCCTACCTTCCGCCCATACTTGCTCACCGCCCGGACCGGCCCGGTATGGCCGGAACGGCTGGAATCGCCCATTCTCGCGGTTCTGCCCATACTTGCTCACTTTCCCCCACTCAGGGGTGAGCAAGTATGGGCGATCCCCCCTCGGCCACGAGGCCCCGGCGACACCCCTTTGCTCCGCGAAATGTCGCCGCCACTCATAACCATTGGATTCTTCATCACTTACGCCCCATCGTGCCAGGCGCCACATCGGCCCCCTCGGCCCTCGCCCGGCGAAGACCCCAGGCGATCCAACCCGCGTCCGCGCCAGTGACCGCGGAGCAGTCGAAGACGCATCCCCACCTCAAACGCGGGGGCGAGAGGAGACGGCCCAAACGTTACGCCCGTCCTTCATTCGCGCAAATTCGCGTGATTCGCGGTCGCATCACCTCTTCTCCAGCCACCCATTCGCCCCCATCCACGCCTCGCAGCGGCCGGGCCAGGTCGAGAGCACGGGGTCGCCCGGCGCCAGGCCGAAGCCGTGCCCGCCGTTCTGGTAGATGTGCAGCTCGGCCTTCACCTTGTGCTCGCGCAAGGCCATGTAGAACAGAATGCTGTTCTCGGCCGGCACGCCCGTGTCGCCGCTGGTGTGCATGAGAAACGTCGGCGGCGTTTTCGCCGTGACCTGCTTCTCATTGGACAGGCTCTCCACGAGCTTCGCATCGGGGTCCTTGCCGAGCAGGTTGTTCTTCGAACCCTGGTGGGTGTACTTCGTGGTGAGCGAGATGACGGGGTAGACAAGCACGGCGAAGTCGGGGCGGCAGCTCACGCGGTCAATGGGGTCCTTGGCCTCGGCGTTGCCCTCATCGAAGTGAGTGGCGGCCGTGGAGGCGAGGTGTCCGCCGGCCGAGAAGCCCAGGATGCCGATGCGGGCGGGGTCCACGCCGAACTCCTTGGCCCGCGAGCGGACGGTGCGAATGGCGCGCTGGGCGTCGAGCAGGGGCGCGGGGTGCTGGTATTTCGGGGCGTGGCGGTACTTGAGCATGAACCCCGCGACGCCGAACGAGTTGAGCCAGGCCGCCACGTCCTTGCCCTCGTGGCCGACGGCGAGGTGGCCGTAGCCGCCGCCGGGGCAGATGACGACGGCGGCGCCGTTGGCCTTGTCGGCCGGCGGCAGCCAGATCGTCAGCGATGGTTTATCGGCCTCCGTGTCGCCCGCGGCGCCGGGCGCGCCGTCGGGCCACAGCAGCTCCACCTTCGGCTCGGCCGCGGGGGCCTTCGAAGCTAGAGCAATCGCCACGAACAGCACAAGTGCCCACAGCCCGTGTCCCATCATCTCGGTCTCCTTGGCTTCCTCCCCGGTCTTCGCCCACATCTTCCGTCCCGTTGCCCGCGAACGCGGGCGACCGGGCCCTAGCCCAGGGCGACCGAAGGGAGCCCTGGGAACATGGTTTCCCCCTCATCCAAGCCCCTGAAGGGGGCGCTTCATTGCCATTGAATCGCCCCGTTCGGGGGCTCAATGCTTGGTGCCCTCCTCCCAGGGCTCCCTTCGGTCGCCCTGGGCTACGGCCCAAACGCCCCCATTCGGGGGCTAAGACCCGCCCGCCGGAACATGCGGGCGACGACCAGACTTCCTCCTCGGGTTGCGGCTCACAGGATCAGCATCGCGTCCCCGTAGCTGTAGAAGCGATAGCCCAGGCGTTTGGCCCCCTCGTAGGTGGCGAGCACACGCTCGCGGCCCGCGAAGGCGGCCACCAGCATCAGCAGCGTCGAGCGCGGCAGGTGGAAGTTCGTGATCAGCGCGTCCACCGCGCGGAACTCGAAGCCCGGGGTGATGAAGAGGTCGGTCCAGCCCGACCTCGCGCCCCACGGCCCCTGGCGGGCGGCGGTCTCGAGCACCCGCGTGGCCGTGGTGCCCACGGCTACCACGCGGCGGCCGGCGGCCCGCGCCTCGGCCACGGCCTCCGCCGCTTCGGCCGGCAGCTCGAACCACTCGGCGTGCATGGCGTGGTCCTCGATGCGCTCGGCGGTGACGGGCTTGAACGTGCCCAGGCCCACGTGCAGCGTAAGGGTGGCGCGGCGCACGCCCCGGGCCTCCAGCGCGGCGAACACCTCGGGCGTGAAGTGCAGCCCGGCCGTCGGCGCGGCCACGGCGCCCGGGCGTCGGGCGTAGACCGTCTGGTAGCGCGCCAGGTCGGCCTCGCGCTCGGCGTCGCCCTCGGGCGGCCGGCGAATGTAGGGCGGCAGCGGCGCGCGGCCCACCCGTTCGAGCGTGGCCAGCAGCTCGTCGTGGCTCATCGGGAAGGCCAGATGCACCTGGCCGTCGGGCAGGCGGCCGTAGAAGGTGGCGGTGAGGGCGCCGCCCTCGAACGCCAGGCACTCGCCCAGCTTCACGCGGGCCGAGCCCTTGAGCATCGCGCGCCACACCTCGCCCTCGGGGGCGATGAGCAACACCTCGAGGCGGCCGCCCGTCGGTCGCCGGCCGACCAGCCGCGCGGGGATCACCCGCGTGTCGTTCAGCACCAGCAGGTCGCCGCTGCCCAGGTACTCGACAACGTGGCGGAAGCGGCGGTGCTCGACGGCGCCCGATTCCCGGTGCAGCACGAGCAGGCGCGACTCGTCGCGCCTTGCCGCCGGGTGTTGGGCGATCAGGGCGGGGGGCAAGTCGTAATCGAAGTCACTCACCTGCAAGGGGACGTTCCTCGCGGAGCGGCGGCGCGAGGCGTGGTGCGTGAGAAGAGGAGAGGAAGACGCCGCGCCCCGCCCTGTCTCTTCTCACGTATGTCACGCATCACGCATCACGTATCAACAGATTCTCGGCAACTGCTCCCCGTAGGGCGGATCCACAACCCGCCTCCCGCCGATGCTTGTGCGCAGCGTCACGCGCCCCCTCGCGCCGTCGAGCACGCGGCCGATGCGCGCGGCCGACCGGCCCAGCGGGTGCGCCCGCATGGCCGCGAGGACCGCCGATGCGGCGGCTTCGGCACAGACTACGACCACCTTGCCTTCGTTGGCCACGTAGAGGGGGTCGAGGCCCAGCAGGTCGCACGCGCCCCGGACCTCGGGCCGCACGGGAATCTTCGCCTCGTCGAGCTCGATGTCGTGGCGGCAGGCCTCGGCGACCTCGCACACCACCATCCCGAGCCCGCCGCGCGTGGGGTCGCGCAGCGCGTGGACCGCCTCGCCGCCGGCCGCGAGGATGGCGGCCACGAGGCCAGCGAGGGGCGCCACGTCGCTCGACACCGGGGTCTCGAAGCTCAGGCCCTGCCGTTCGCTCAGGATCGCCACGCCGTGTTCGCCGATGGGGCCGCTGACGAGCACGGCGTCGCCCGGCGCGGCGCGTTCCATTGCCACGTTCCTTCCCGCGGGAATCACGCCGATGCCCGAGGTGTTGATGAACAGGCCGTCGGCCGCGCCGCGCTCGACCACCTTCGTGTCCCCGCAGACCACGGCCACGCCGGCCTCTGCCGCCGCGGCCTGGGCCGAGTCCAGGACGGCCGCGAGGTCGTCGAAGGCCAGACCCTCTTCGAGGATGAGCGCAAGCGAGAGGTGCAGCGGCGTCGCCCCCACCATCGCCAGATCGTTCACTGTGCCGCACACGGCGAGGCGCCCGATGTCGCCTCCGCGGAAGCGCAGCGGCTTCACCACATAGCTGTCGGTCGTGAACGCCACGCGGCCCGGCGGCAGGTCCAGGAGCGCGCTGTCCGACAGCGGCGCCAGCGCGGGGTTCCCGAAGCGGGAGACCACCATGTCCCGGATGAGCTGCCTGGTGAGCGAGCCGCCGCCGCCGTGCGCCAGCAACACGCGAGGTTCAACCATCTTGGCCCTCCCGCAACCGGCGGCGTGATACGTGATGCGTGATGCGTGAGCAGATGAAGCGAGGAGGTTCAGCAGAACGGGGCGCCATAGTGGGCCTCCTCTTCGTGGACGGTGTAGCGGCGCTGATCGGGGACCATGGTGAGGAGAAGGCGAATGACCTGCGTTGCCAGGTCCAAGCGATGTGCCGTCACTTCCTCTTCCAGGACGTGTCGGGCCTTGTAGTACCAGTCTCTGGTCTCGCGTGCCGAGCCGAGGCTGTACTCGTAGAAGCGGGCACGGTCCTTGTTCGAGCCTCGCGAGTAGCCTTCCGCGATGTTCGCACTTACGGAGCCTACCGCCCTGTAAAGCTGGTCCGAGAGGCTACGCGTCCTCGGATCACCCATCAGTTTGGTCACATCGCTCCAGGCCAGGTCGGATGCGAAGAGCGCCAGACGATAGGCCTCCACCTTCCACAGGAAATCGCCCGTGACTGCCTCAGGCACCGTCTTCTCCCAGCTCTGATAGGTCACCTCGGGACTCCTTGAGCTCCGCCTCTTCTCACGCATCACGTATCACGCATCACGTGGCGTCTACCGTTCCCCATACTTGTAGTAAGCCGCGCAGCTCCCTTCCGTGGAAACCATGCACGGCCCCACGGGCGTTGCCGGGGTACACCGCTTGGCAAAGAGGGGGCACTGCGGCGGCTCGAGGACGCCGCGAAGCACCGCGCCGCACGAGCAGCCGGGGTTCTCCAGCTCGGGCGGCACCCCGACGCCAAGGACCTCGAGCGCGTCGTGGGCGCGAAGCTCGGGCCGAAGCGCCAGGCCGCTCTCCGGGATGGTGCCCAGGCCCCGCCACGCCGAGTCGCACGGGCGGAACACCTCGGCGACCCGCTCGCGCGCCCTGGCGTTGCCCGCGGGGTGGACCCAGCGCCTGTACTGAATCTCGACCCTCGGCGCGCCCTCGACCACCTGGAGGAGGAGCATGGCGATGCCCTCGAGGATGTCCGCAGCCTCGAAGCCGGTGACGACGCACGGCGCGCCATAGCGGGCCACGAGCGGCTCGTAGATGGCCGTGCCCGTGATCACGCTCACGTGGCCGGGACACAGGAAGCCGTCGAGCTTCACCTCGCCGCCGGCCAGGATGGCCTCCATCGCGGGGGGGATCACCTTGTTGGCGATGAGGAAGAGCAGGTTCGCCAGGCGGCGGTCGCGGGCGTAGGCCACGGTGGCGGCGACGGCGGGGGTGGTGGTCTCGAAGCCGATGCCGAAGAACACCACGGCGCGGTGCGGCGCGGCCTCGGCGATCCGGAGGGCATCGAGCGGCGAATAGACCATCCGCACGTCGGCGCCCTCGGCCCTGGCGCGTTCGAGGCTCGAGTGGCTGCCCGGCACGCGCACCATGTCGCCGAACGTGGCGAGGGCCACGCCCGGCCGCCGTACGATCTCCAGCGCGGCATCCACCATGCCCATCGGCGTCACGCACACGGGGCAGCCCGGGCCGCTGAGGAGCCTGACGTTCGGCGGCAGCAGGGCCCGGACGCCGCTGCGGAACATGGCCATCGTGTGGGTGCCGCAGACCTCCATGAAACGCACCACGCGCGGGGCGAGGCGCTCCGCGCGCTCGGCGATGAGCTTGAGCAAGTCGGGAACCATGCCGCGTGATGCGTAATGCGTGATGCGTGACTCAGAAGGGGAACTCAAGGTTTGCCCTCCCCTGCGCTCTCGATGCGGGCAAGCTCCTCCCAGATGCGCAGGCTCTCGGCCGCGTCGTCGCCCGTCATCTTCTCGATGGCGAAGCCGGCGTGCACGAGCACGTAGTCGCCCACTTGCGGCTCGTCCACGAGGCTCACGTCGGCCTCCCGACGGTTCCCCAGCACGTCCACGGTCGCCCGGCGGCCCTCAAGCTCGACAATCCTGGCGGGAACGGATAGGCACAAGGCGCTGCTCTCCTCTTGCTTAGCACGTGATGCGTGATTCGTGATACGTGAGAAGAGAAGACAGGGGAAAGCCAGACTCTCCCATCTTCTGCCTCTTCTCACGCCTCCCGCCTCACGAATCACGCGCTCTGGCCAGCGCCACCACCGCCTGTCCCAGGCTCAGGCCCCCGTCATTGGTCGGCACCAGGCGATGGTAGCGCACGTCGAAGCCGTCGCGCTCGAGGGCGGCCACGGCGCCTTCCAGCAGGCGCAGGTTCTGGAAGCAGCCGCCGCTGAGGGCCACCGTGCGCAGGCCCCGCTCGCGGCGGACGATGCCGCACACGGCGCGCACCACCTCGATGATCGTACTGTGGAACCGCGCGGCGATCAACCCGCGTGGGGTGCCGCGCCGCAGATCGTCGAGCACCGAGCGCAGGACCTCACGCGGGCTGATCGTCCACGGCACGCTCGTCACGTCCAGGCTGAAGGGGTAGTACACCCCATCGGGGGCCTCGGCGGCGGCCTCCAGCTCGATGGCAGCCTGGCCCTCGTAGCTCACGCGGGTGCAGATGCCCAGCAAGGCCGACACGCCGTCGAAGAGGCGGCCCATCGAGGAGGTCTCGGGGCAGGCGACCCCTTTGTCGAGCAGCTCCTGCACGGCGGCGAGCTCGGCGAGCGGCACGCCGGCGCGCTCCAGCTCCTGGTGGCACAGGGGCCTGGCCTGCGGCGCAATCGCGGCGGACGCCTGGGTGGCCAGATAGGCGAGGGTCATCCGCCACGGCTCCTTGATGGCCCGTTCGCTGCCCGGCATCGGCACGTAGGCCAGGTGCGCCAGCCGCTCGAAGTCGGCCAGGGTGGCCACCAGGAACTCGCCGCCCCACACCTTGCCGTCGGTGCCGTAGCCCGTGCCGTCCAGCGAGACGCCGATGACCGGCCCCTCCAGCCCGTGCTCGGCCAGGACGGAGGCGGCGTGGGCGTGGTGGTGCTGAACGCCGACCAGCCCCACGCCGTTCCGGCGCCGCGCGTAGGCCGTCGAATGATAGCCTGGGTGCAGGTCATGGGCGACGAGAGACGGGCGGGTCTCGAGGATGCTCTGGAAGTGTTCGATGGTCTCCTCGAAGAAGGCCAGGGCGTCGGCGTGGTCGAGGTCGCCGATGTGCTGGCTGAGGTAGGCGCGGCCCTTGCGGATGAGGCAGATCGTGTTCTTCAGGTCGCCGCCCAGGGCCAGAACGGAGGCCGACGGTGTGAGGGGTTGGGCGGTGGGGGCCCGAAGCGGAAGCTGGACGGGGATTGCCCGTGGGACCTCGCCGCGGGCTCGGCGCTGGACGATGGGCTGGCCGCGGAAGGCGCGCATGACCGAGTCGTCGGACCGGCGGATGATGTCGCGGTCGTGCACGAGGAACAGGTCGGCCACGGAGGCGAGGCGCTCCAGCGCCTCGGCGTTGCCGATCGCGATCGGCTCGTCCGTGCGGTTGGCGCTGGTCATCACCAACGCCACGAAGCCATGCTGCATCAGGAGGACGTGGACGGGGGTGTAGGGGAGCATGAGGCCGAAGAACTGGCTGGCGGGCGCCACGCCGTCGGCGAGGGGGTGGCCGTTTCGCTTGCGGGCCAGCACGATGGGCTTGCGCCAGCTCGCGAGCAGGCGCACCTCGGCCGCGGTGAGCTCGCACAGGCGCGCCGCCGCCTCGAGGTCGGGCACCATGACGGCGAAGGGCTTCTTCTCGCGCCACTTGCGCTCGCGGAGGGCCCGGACCGCAGCCTGGTTCGTCGCGTCGCAGGCCAAGTGGAAGCCGCCCAGGCCCTTGATGGCCGCGATCTGGCCGTCCCGCAGCGCGTGGGCGACAGCGGCGATGGGGTCGTCGCACGGGACCGGCTGGCCCCCGGGATCGAGGAGCGAAAGCCGCGGGCCGCAGACCCAACAGGCGTTGGGCTGGGCGTGGAAGCGACGGTCGGCGGGGTCGTCGTACTCGCGCTGGCAGTCGGCGCACATCGTGAAGCGCTTCATCGAGGTGAATGGGCGGTCGTAGGGGAGGCTCTCGGCGATGGTGAAGCGCGGGCCGCAGTTGGTGCAGTTGATGAAGGGGTAGCGGAAGCGGCGGTCGGCGGGGTCGAGCAACTCGCGGCGGCAGTCGTCGCAGAGGCCCATGTCGGGCGGGATCTCGGCCAGCGCTTCTGGGAGGCGCTCGCTCTTGACGATGATGAATTCAGCTTCGCTTGTGGGCGGGACGTCCCCGTCCCGCGTATCGCGGCGAGTGGGCACCCCGCCCACAATCGGGATGGCTTCGTGCCGGACCTCGGCGACGTCGGCCACGGGCGGCGCCTCGGGCGCCAGGCGCGCCACGAAGCCATCGCAGTGCTCCCTCGGCCCCTCGACCTCGATGAGCACGCCCGAGGAGTCGTTGCGCACCCATCCCGAAAGGCCCAGGCTGCGCGCCAGGCGGTAGACGTAAGGCCGAAAGCCCACGCCCTGAACCGCCCCGCGCACGTGCACGCGGTATCTTGCCACCTCTGGGGCCATTCGGACGGCTCCTTTCCCCACCCGGGATTATAGCACGATCCGGCAGCCGCAGGAAACTGCTTCGCGCCCGCTCCCGGTTGCACGCCGTGTGGCAACAGGTAGAATAGGTTGAGTGGCCGTTACGCGGGAGGGGCCTCAGAAGGACGAGGCCATCATGGGAGCTGAACGCGCGGTGACTCGGCGGCGCTTTCTTCAGGGTGCGGCGGCCGGGGCCGCGGCGCTCGTTGGCCGCCGCTGGCTGGGGGCGGCACCCGCGCGCCGCGAGCGCTCGCCGAATCTCCTGGTCATCATGTCCGACGAACACAACGCCGGCGTGGCCGGCTGCTATGGCAACGCGCTGGCGCGCACGCCCCACCTCGATGCCCTGGCGGCGCGCGGCGTGGTGTTCGAATCCGCCTACACCAACTCGCCGCTGTGCGTGCCGGCGCGCCTGGCCTTCACCGCGGGCAAGTACAGCAGCCGCGTCGGAGCGTGGAGCAACGACTGCTGGCTGCCCAGCCCCGACTACCCGTCGCTGCCCCGCGCCCTCAACGCCGCGGGCTACGAAAGCTTCCTGTGCGGCAAGCAGCACTACGACGCCGCCTGCCGCTACGGCTTCACCGAGATCGGCGGCAACATGAACAGCGGGCGCATGACCGGCCGAGGCGGCCGCCGCGACCCCGACAACCTGGCCAGCAGGGGGCTGTCCCGAAGGTTCGCCGACTTTCGCGTCGGCGCCCAGCCCGCCCACTACGCGCACGACACGCGCGTGACGGCCGGCGTCTGCGACTTCCTGAGCCGGCGCCAGCGGGGCGACAAGCCTTTCTTCCTCTTCGCCGGCTACCTGGCCCCCCACTTCCCATTGATCGTGCCCGAGGCCTACCACGCGCCCTATCGAGGCAAGGTGCCCATGCCGAGTCTGCCGCCCGGCCACCTCGAGGGCCTGCCTCTCAACTACAAGCATCTGCGGGCCGGCTTCCACCTCGTCGGCGTGCCCGACGACGCGGTGCGCCTGGGCCGCGAACTTTATCTCGGCCTCACCCAATGGATGGACGAGCAGGTGGGCAAGCTGCTCGACGCCCTGGCCAGGAGCGACGTGGCCCGGGACACCGTGGTCGTTTACACCACCGACCACGGCGAGAACATGGGCGAGCACGGGCTGTGGTGGAAGAACTGCATGTACGAGCACGCCGCGCGCGTGCCGCTCATCGTCAGTTGGCCCGAATGCTGGGCGGGGGGCCAGCGGCGCGTCGGCGCCTGCTCGCACGTGGATCTCGTGCAGACCCTCGCCGACCTGGGCGGGGCGAAGCCGGGCGACGACTGGAACGGAGCGTCCCTGTGCCCCTGGCTCGACGACCCGAAGGCCCTCTGGCGCGACCAGGCTGTGAGCGAGTACTACGCCCACAACATCGCCTCCGGCTACGCCATGCTCCGCACCGGCAACTTCAAGTACGTCTACCACACCCCGCCCGACACGCAGCATCCCGCCCAGCGCGAGCTCTACGACCTCGCCGCCGACCCCGGCGAGTTCGCCAACCTCGCTGTTCGTCCCGAGCACCAGGCGCGCATCGGGCAACTGCACGCCGCCCTGGTCAAGGAACTCGGCGAGGACCCGGACGAGACCGAGCTTCGCTGCCGCGCCGACTATGCGAAGGGCTATGACCGCCCGGACGGCCCGAAGCCCAAGGCGAAGGGAAAGGGCAAGCAGCGGCCTTGACATACGGTTGCGTCGGATATACACTGTAACTACAATGGAGAAGGAGGTCGGTCTCATGAGCGCCGTGCTGAAGGCACACATAATCCGGATCGGGAACTCGCGTGGGATCCGTATCCCGAAGGTTTGCCTTGACCAACTCGGCCTCGATGGCGAAGTAGAACTGGCCGTCCAGCCGGATCGTTTGGTCATCCGCCCCGCGCGCAGACCGCGGAAAGGCTGGGAGGAGCAGTTCCGCGCCATGGCCGAGCGCGGCGATGACAAGCTCCTCGACGCGCCAACTGCTACCAAGTGGGATGAGACGGAATGGGAGTGGTAGCCCAACGATTCGACGTCTTCCTGGTCGCTCTTGACCCGACCCTGGGAAGCGAGATCAAGAAGACGCGTCCCTGCCTCGTCGTCTCACCCGACGAGATGAATCGCCATCTTGCCACGGTGATCGTGGCCCCCATGACAACCAAGGGCCATCCCTACCCTACCCGCGTGCTCTGCAACTTCCAGGGTAAGGACGGACAGGTGGCACTTGACCAGCTGCGGACAGTGGACAAAGCGCGCCTGGTCAGGCGTCTGGGGCGGGTCTCTGCCGCAACCCAGCACGAAGTCCTCGCGACCCTCGCCATGCTCTTCGCCAAGTAGGCGAAGCCAGTCCTCCTTGCACTCCGACGCCAGGGGGCTATGCTGCTCCACCAGGGTGCGTACGAAATACACCCTGGTCCGATCAAAGGAGACCCGCGACCATGAAGAAGGCCGTCATCCTCGGCGAGCGCCAGGCGGCGCTGGTGGATGCGCCCGACCCCAAGCCCAAGGAGGACTGGGCGCTGGTGAAGGTGCATGCCACACCCATGTGCACCGAATACAAGATGTTCGTCGGCGGCCACAGGGCCGAGTTCCTCGGCCACGAGGCCGTGGGCGAAGTCGTCGCCGTCGCCCAGCCCTGCGCGGTGAAGCCCGGCGACCGTGTGGTGGTGCAGCCGCAGTACCCCTGTGGCAAGTGCGCCTTGTGCATCGCGGGCGACTACATTCACTGCCAGCACACGGCCAACTTCGCGGAGTTCACCGGCTCGCGCGAGGGCTCGGCCACCTATGCCCAGTACGTGCTCAAACCCGCGTGGCTCCTGTCGCCGATCCCCGACGGCGTGCCCTACGAGAAGGCGGGCCTGGCCATCTGCGGCCTCGGCCCCTCGATGGGCGCCTTCGAGGCCATGGGCCTCGGCGCCTTCGACACCGTGCTCGTCACCGGCCTGGGGCCGGTGGGCCTGGGCGGCATCGTCAATGCCCGCTTCCGCGGCGCGCGGGTGATCGGCGTGGACTCGGTCGAGTACCGCATGGCGAAGGCGATGGCGATGGGCGCGGCCGCCGTGTTTGATCCCTCGGACGCCGATATCGTCAAGCGCATCAGGGAGCTGACCGGGGGGCGGGGCGTGGACTGCGCGCTCGACTGCTCGGGCACGGTGGCGGCGCAGCGCGTGTGCCTCGAGGCCACGCGCCGCAAGGGCAAGGTGGCCTTTGTCGGCGAGTGCGGCGACCCGCTGCCCATCCGCGTCAGCCCCGACCTCATCCGTACCGGCATCACGATCCTCGGCTCGTGGCACTACAACCTCAACCTTTACCCCCGCATCGCGCAGGTCATCCAGCAGTCGCCCATCCTTGACCAGCTTATCAGCCACGTGATGCCGATGAGCGAGATTCAGCAGGCGATGGAGCTGTGCGCCTCGCATCAGACGGCCAAGGTGATCCTCAAGCCGTGGGAGTGAGCCGGGCTGCCGGGCCTGCCCACGCGAGCGCCGGGCGGGGCGCATCCATGAGCCGCCCATGCAAAGGAGGCCGCAGTGCCCTCCAGCCACGGGCAGGTGGTGGTGTTCGCCGTGCTTGCAGCGGCCCTGGGGCTTTTCGCGTGGGGGCGCTGGCGGTACGACCTGGTGGCGCTGGGCGCGCTGATGGCGGTGACCCTGGCGGGCGTGGTGCCCGCGGCCGAGGCGTTCGCCGGCTTCGGCCACCCCGCCGTGATCACGGTGGCCGCCGTGCTGATCCTCAGCAAGGGCCTGCTCAACGCCGGGGTGGTGGAGGCCATCGCCCACGGCCTCTCACGCGTGGGGCGGCGGCCCACCACCCAGATGATCGTGCTCACCACGCTGGTGGCCCTGTTGTCGAGTTTCATGAACAACATCGGCGCGCTGGCGCTCGTGATGCCGGTGGCGGCCTGGATGGCCCGGCGCGACGGGTACTCCCCCTCGCTCGTGCTGATGCCGCTGGCGTTCGCCTCGTTGCTGGGCGGCATGATGACGCTGGTCGGCACGCCGCCCAACATCGTAATCGCGGCCTACCGCGCCGAGACGGGCGCCCCGCCGTTCGCCATGTTCGATTTCCTGCCGGTCGGCGCCGGCGTTACCCTGGCAGGTCTGGGCGTTCTCTGGGCGTGTGGCGCGCGCCTGGTCCCCGCGCGAAAAGGGCCGGCCGACGCGAGGGACCTGTTCGACATCGCCGACTACCTGGCCGAGGTGAGCGTGCCCGAAGGCTCGAAGGCCGTGGGCAGGACCCTGCATGCCGTGGTGGCTCGCGCGGGCGAGCGGCCCGCGGTCACCGTGGTGGCGCTGGTGCGCGACCGGCAGCGGCAACTGCTGGTGTCGCCCTTTCAGGTGTTGCAGGCGGGGGACATCCTGCTCGTCGAGGCCGCCCCGGAGGCGCTGAAGAGCTTCATCGACGCGTTCGGCCTGCGCCTGACCGAGAGCAAGGACCTGGGGCGCCAGGCGCTGGGGTCGAACGAGGTGGGCGTCGTCGAGGCCGTGGTGTCCTACGGCTCGCCGCTCGTGGGCGCCACCGCCGTGGAGCTGGACCTGCGGCAGCGCCATGCGATCAATGTGCTGGCGGTGGCGCGGCACGGCGAGAGGCTGCGCCAGCAACTGGGCAGCATCCGCTTCGCCACCGGCGACATTCTGTTGCTCCAGGGCCGCCGCGACACGCTGGACAAGACGCTGCTCGCCCTCGGGTGCCTGCCGCTGGCTGAGCGGGGAATCCAGGTGGGACAGCAGCGGCGGGTGCTGCTCGGGCCGGCGGTGTTCCTCGCGGGTCTCGTGGCGGCCGCGGCGGGAGTCGTGCCCGTGCAGATCGCGCTGGTCGGGGCGGCCATGGTGATGGTGCTGGCCCGGGTGCTGTCGCTGCGCGAGGCGTACGATTCCATTGACCTGCCGATCCTGGTGCTGATTGCGGCCATGATGCCGGTGGGCCACGCCTTCGAGACAACCGGCGCGGCGCGGGTGCTGGGCGACCATCTGGCCGCCGTGGCGCGCTGGGGCGGACCCACGACCGCCCTCGTGGCGCTGCTGGCCGCCACGATGCTGCTGACCAACGTGATCAACAACGTAGCCACCGCGGCGCTCATGGCGCCCGTGGCCCTCAGCATCGCCGAAGGGCTGCACGTGTCGCCCGACCCGCTGCTGATGGCGGTGGCCATCGGCTCCTCGTCGGCCTTCCTCACCCCCATCGGCCACCAGTCGAACACGCTGGTGTTGGAGCCGGGCGGGTACCGGTTCGGCGACTACTGGCGCCTGGGCCTCCCCGTGTCGCTGGCCGCGCTGGCCGCCGGTGTGCCGTTCATCCTCTGGCGCTGGCCGTTCTGAGGGGGGGCGCCGCGGGCCGAGCCGCGGGGCCGTGGGCGGCGTCACTCTCGCGTCGAGCTGGGCTGCTTGCCGAACCCCTGGATGCGGATGCCGCCGGCCGGCGAAACCGTGACAAGGGCGTAGGCATTACTCTCCGTGCCCGGCCCCTCGACCATGCCGCAGATCGTGAAGTAGGGGATGCCGCGGACCTTGCGGAAGCCGCCCTTGTGGTCGTGTCCGCTGAAGACGGCCGTCACCTTGCCCGAGTCCTCGAGGATGCGGCGCACGTCGGCGGCGTTGCGCACACAGTGCACGTCGTCGCCGTCGAGCGGCTGGTGGGTGAAGACGAGCACCTTGCCCTCGGCCCGCTTCAGTTCGGCCTCGAGCCACTGGAGCTGCTCGGGCGGCACCCAGCTATCGGTCCACACGAAGTTGCCCCGGGCGTACGGCTCGAAGCCCTTGCGGAAGCAGGCGTCGAGCACGATGCAGCGGAAGGGCGCCGCGTCGAAGGCATAGTGCGCGGCGGGCATGCCGGCGGCCTTCAGGAACTCGTCCTTGGTGAAGGCATCGAGGTCGTGGTTGCCCAGAACGTGGTAGCGGGGCCCCTCGAAGCGGCGGAAGAGGCCCTCGATGGTCTCGAGGTGCCGCATCTCCGTGGCGGAGTCGCGGCTCGTGCCGTCCACGAAATCGCCCAGGCAGATGACGAAGGCGGGCTTCGCGCGCGCGAAAGCCTGGATGCACTCGGCCAGCTTGGCCGGCGAATCGCGGTAGAAGCGCGAGCCGGCGGCCTCGCGCTCGCCGTGCTGCGGGTCGGCGAAGACGCCGAAGGTGAGCGCCTCGGGAACGGCCCCCGCCTCCGCGGCAGCCGTCACGAGGACGCCGAAGGCGGCTGCCCAGGTCCAGCCTCGCGCCATCATCTCCTGACTCCCCCTGGTGGGAACGGGGCACTTGGCTCCTGCCGCCAGGCCCTCGGGAACACTCATGCCCCCTGCCCTTCTGCGGTACGGTGGCACGGGCACCTTTGCCCGTGCGGGGCTTTCCGCAACAGGAGCCGCCTCTTTCCATTAGAGCATTTGGGGGCGATCGCCGCAAGAGGCGCGAGCCTGCGTTTGCTGGTTTGACGGGTGTGGGCCATTTCTGTAGGTAGCTTCTGCTGCGGATTCTCGTAGCGACAAGCGTCCCGCTTGTCGAACGGATGAAGAGCGCCGCAGGCGGGACGCTCGCGGCTACCTCTGCCGCGGGCCTTCCCCTGTTCCGGGGATTCTCGCAGCAGAAACCACCTACGATTCCGGCCCGCACCCCTGGTTTGACTCGGGTCTTGACATCCGCGCGGGCGAGTGCTAGGATACCGGACGCTGGACCAACGCCGACCCTGTTGCAGCCCCCAGTGCGAGGCAAAGCGCATGAAGGCCACGCTCCTGGCCAAGGGCGGTCTGACGGACCAGGGAGAGTATGCCCTCGAGGAGGGCAAGGCCTATCTGGTCGGGCGGTCGCGCGAAGCCAACGTGATCGTGAAAGACAAGCTGGCCTCGCGCAACCACTGCAAAATCTCGTCCACGGCGCCCGAGGAGTGGACCGTGGCCGACCTGGGGAGCAGCAACGGCACCTATGTGAACCGCCAGCGGATCACCACGCGCGCCCTGCGCCACGGCGACGTGATCCAGATCGGCAAGGCCGTGCTGGAGTTCCGCGTGCTGAGCGCCACCACCGCGCCGACGGTGGTGACCCCCGCAGCGGCGCCGGCGCGACCCACGCCGCCTCCGGCGCCCGCCGTGCGGCCCACGCCGCCGCCGGCGCCGGCCCCGCCGCCTGCGCGGCCCGCGGCCGGCCCCACCCCGCCAGCACGGCCCGCGGCCGGCCCGCCGGCCCCGCCGGCGTCTCCTGCACCCAGCCCTGCGCCGCGCCCTCCTGCGCAAACGCCGCGGCCCCAACTGAAGCCCAAGGACGAGCCCGTGGATGAGGACATCCGCGGCCTGTTCGAGTTCCTCGACAAGATGGACCACCCAGACAAGGCGAATCAGGCAGACACCCCGGCCGCGGGTCCCGGGGAACTGCCCGGGCGCGCGGCCGGAGTCCCCACGCCGCGCCCAGCCCCTCCGCCGGCCGCCCCGGGCGCGCCGCCGAAGCAGGGCGGGGGTCCCCCCCCGTTCTCGTTCGTGGAGGAGAAGCCGGCTGCCAGCCCCCTCCCCCCAAGGCACGAGCCGCCTCCCGCGCCGCCCCCTGCCCCGCCGCCGCCACCTGCCGAGGAGCAGGGCGGCCTGCTGGCCTTCTTGCGCAAGAAGAAGCAACAGCCATGAGCCGACGCCTCCCCGCCTCGCTCGTCGCCCTGGCCCTCGCCCTCGGCCCCGCGCAGGCCCTCCGGGCCGACACCGTGGTGCTGCGCAACGGGCAGCAGCTCCAGGGCCGCATGACCATCGAGGGCGACAAGGCCCGCATCGAGCTCGACATCGGGGGCACCGTGGTGATCAGCCGCGGCGAGATCGCCAGCAGCGTGGTGGAGGGCCCCAGCGTGGCCGCCACCGGCGAGGCCATCGCCGTGTCGCCCGAGCTGCTGGCCCGCCTGAAGGCGCGCGAGGACATCCACCAGCTCATTGACGCGCTGCTGGACGAGAAGGAGGCGCCGCGCCTGAAGGCCGAAGGCGAGCTGGCGCAGAAGGGCCGCGAGGCCCTGCCCATGCTGCGCGCCGCCTTCGCGGCGGGGCCGCCGACCCAGCGGCGGCACCTGCTCCGCGTGCTCGCCGCCATCGGCGATGCGGCCTCCGTGCCCAAGATCATCGAGATCCTGCGCAACCCTGCCGAGAGCGAGCTGCACGTCGAGGCGCTCAAAGCCCTGGCCGCCATTTCCGGCCACGGCGCCGCGCCCCTGATCACGGAGCTCCTGGTGAACGCGAAGGACGACGAGTTGCGCACCGAATGCCTGAAGGCCCTCGGCGACCTCGTTTCGCCGTACGGGGCGCCCTTCGTGGTGGACGCCCTGCGGCAGGACCCGCTGCGCCAGACGGCCCGCGCCCTGGTGGCGCAGTGGGACGACCCGCTGCTCCTGCCCTACCTGGTGCCCTATCTGGACGACGCGGCCCGCGAGAACCGCGAGCGCGTCGCCACCTGGCTCGCCCGCGTCGTCACGCCGGGCCACGCCGTCGTCCTCACCCGCCTGCTCGAGCTCTACGAGGATGACAAAGACGTGGCGAAGGCCCTCCGCGGCGGCGTCACGCGCCTGCACCGGGACTTCCCCGTGGTGGGCGACGTGGAGCTGCTGGCGGCGCCGCAGGCGGTGATCCGGGATGCGGCGCTCGAGGCCCTCCGCAAGCAGCAGCCCGACCGCCGCAAGCGCGGCAACACCGCGCGCGACTGGCGCGACCTGCGCGACGGGGCGGTGCAGCCGCACTTCCTGCTCGCGGCCGACGCAGCGGTGGGCCGCCTCCTGCGTGCGCGCGACTTCGCGGGCGACATCGAGACCTCGCTGAGGACCCCGGGCGCGCCCCTGGCCGTGAGGGTGAACGTGTCGCCCAAGGCGCTGCCGTCGTTCGCCGGCGCCGACGGCCGCCCGCGCGATGCGCGGCCGCTGCTGGCGCGGCTCGACCGCGAGCAGGCCGCCGACCCGCAGGACGTGCGGTTCATCGGCCTGAGCGGCGCCGAGCTCAGCCTGCCAGGCCTCGAGGTGGCCCTGGCGCCCACGCGGCCGGGCGGCGCCCTGCTGGTCTCGCTCGCCCGGCTGGGCGAGGCGCGCGACACCGTGGCCGCGCGGGCCCGCCGGCTCACGCTCCACGCGCTCGCGCGGTCGCTGGGCCTTCCCCCCTGCGCCGACGCCTCGTGTCCCAGCAGCTCCATCTACGCGGTGCAGGACCTCGACTCCAAGTCGCCCCGCTACTGCAACAACTGTGCGAACGCCTTCATTGCCCAGTGGGCCGCCGAGCACGACCTCGCGTCCTTCTACTACGCCGCCGCGGGCGCCAAGCTGGCCGCCATCGCGGGCCGCGTGAAGACGGCCGAGGCCTACGCCGCGGCCGCCTACGCGTACGAACGCGCCCTCCTGCCGCTGACGGCCATCGAGCAGTGGAGGACGGTGCAGGGGCTGGGCGGCGAGCCGGCCCAGGTGGCCCTCATCAGCAAGCGCATCGAGCTGCTGGATCGGGCCGAGCGCTGGCTCAACCGCAAGAAGCTCACCACCCAGCCCAATCCGCCCGCCCCGCCAGCCAAGGGCGGCCGGCCGCCGGCGGCGCCCTGAGCCGCTCCCCCCCGTGGCGGCGTCGCTCGCAGTCCATGTGTAGCGCTCGTTCGTGGTCTGGGCATCCGGCCGTGCGCCTGGAACCGACCCGCAAGGCGCCCCTCCCGAACGTTCCAATACGTTCGGGAGGGTGAGCCCCCCCGCGCCCGCTCTTGCTGCCTCTCATCCCTACGCTCTGCTCCTTCTTCTCGTCCCCGCGCTCTGCTCCCTCTTTTCTCGTCCCTACGCTCTGCGTGGGGACGAGGCTCCTGGCCGCTCCGCGGCCTCTTCGTCTTCGGGAAGAGTGGATGCGGGGTTCAGGAACCTCCCGCGGGTTACGAACCCGCGG
>DAOOIT010000090.1 GCA_035384565.1 Planctomycetota bacterium
GCGGCCCGAATCGGCGGCGTCGCAGCCGCACGCGGATTCTCGGACAGGCTCCTAGTTCGCGGGATGCACCCGCCGGCCGCCGAGCCAGGTCTGCTCGACCTCGATGTCCTTCACCGCGTCGAGGGGGCAGGTGAGGATGTCGCGGTCCAGGACGATGAAGTCGGCGAGCTTGCCCTTCTCGAGCGAGCCTTTCTCCTTCTCCTCGAAGGTGAGGAAGGCGTTGTTGATCGTGTAGAGGCGGATGGCCTGCTCGCGGGTGATCGCCTGCTCGGGGCGGAGCGGCTGCTCGGTCCAGCGCGGCTGGCGGGTCAGCGCGGTCCACATCCCCAGGAACGGGTCGTAGGTGTTGATGGAGCGCCGGCGGCCGATCTTCTGCATGTGGTCGGAGCCGCCGCCCACGGTGACGCCGCGCTCGGCGAGGGTCTTGTAGGGCTGGAAGAAGGCGAGGCGCTCGTCGCCGAAGTGGGCGCGCAGCGTGGCGCCGTCGAGGTAGAGCCAGGCGGGCTGGAGGTCGGCCACGATGCCCAGCCGAGCCATCTTCTCGATGGCGGCGGGCGTCATGAAGTTCGCGTGCGACAGGCAGGGGCGGCGCTCGCGCACGGGCAGCTCGGCGTTCACCCGTTCGTAGGCGCCGACGAGCGTCTCCACCGCGCCGTCGCCCACGCAGTGGGCCGTGAGCTGGAGGTCGGCCCGCAGCGCGGCCGCGGCGATGCGGGCCAACTTGTCGGGCTCGACGAACAGGATGCCGCGGTACTCGGGGTCGGTGATCGAGTAGATGGCGCTCGGGCCCCAGGGCTTGAGCAGGTAGGCGCTGCCCGTGAGCATGCCGCCGTCGAGGTAGATTTTCAGCCCGCGGAGCCAGAGCAGGTTGTTGTAGGCGTGCAACGGATGGCTCGCGGCGCGCTGGATGCCCGCCTCGATCTTCTCGAGCGGCCCCTGCGCGTCCACGTAGTAGGTGAGGAACACGCGGCAGGTCAGCGCGCCGTCCTTGAGGAGTTGCTCGTAGAGGCGGAGCGATTCGTCGCCCACGCCGCGGTCGGTCACGCCCGTGATCCCCACCTGGTTGTAGGCGGCGAAGAGGGCCTTCAGGCGTTCGGCGCGGTCCTGGGCCGTGGGGCTCTTGGCGGTGGACCTCGCCTTGATGAAGCGGCCGCAGTTGCGCAGGATGCCGGTCGGCTCGCCCGTGGCGGGGTCGCGCTCGACCTGGCCCGGCTTGCCGTCGGTGATCTGGAAGGCGCGGTCAATCCCGCACAGTTGGAGGGCGAGCGAGTTGAGCGAGGCGTCGGGCCCCGTGCGGAAGGCCACGGGGTGGTCGGGGGCGGCGGCGTCGAGCTCGGCCCGCGTGGGGAAGCGTCGCTCGCGCAACCGGGTGACGAAGACCTGCGAGATGCCGATCCACTCGCCCCTGGGCACCACGGCGGCGCGGGCCTTCACGTAGGCCAGCACGTCGGCGATGCTCTCCATCGCCGGCACCTCGTGGTCGAACTCGAACACCGCGGCGCTGGTCGGGTGCGAATGGGAGTCAATGAGGCCGGGCAGCACGGTCTTGCCCTGGAGGTCGAGCCGCTGGGTCTTCGGGCCGGCGAGGGCGAGCACCTCGGCGTTCGTGCCCACGGCCAGCAGGCGGTCGCCGGCCACAGCCAGGGCCTCGGCGAGGCGGAACTGCGCGTCCACGGTGACGATCTTGCCGCCGTGGAGGATCAGGTCGGCCTGCTGCGCCTGTGCCCGGTTCCGCGAGAGCACCGCGCACGCGAACGCCACCAGGGCCAGCGCCCGAAGCGACATGGCTCACTCCTTGTACTGCGGCTCGCGGTAGCCCGCGCGGAACAGTTGCCGCTTGGTCTTGATGTAGAACCTGTAGTTCTCGTAGGGCACGCTGGAGGGCACGCGGTGGTCAATCGTGGGGATGAAGCCGCCTGTCTCGACCAGGGGCGCGATGCGGAGCAGCTCCCGCTCGATGGCCTGCGGGTTCTCGTTCAGCGGCAGCTTATCCACGCCGCCCACGATGCGCATCGCCTCGCCCGCCAGCTCGCGGATGCGCAGCGGGTCGCTGCCGCCCTTCACCTCGGCCGGGAACATGCAGTTGATGCCGCCCGCCAGGAACTGGTTGAGGATCGGGCACACGTTCCCGTCGCAATCGGTCCACGAAATGTCGCAGCCGTGCTTCTTGAGCACGTTGGTGATCCGCGCGTAGCGGGGCACGATGTACTTGTCGAAGATCCACGGGCTCACGATCGGGCCGGAGTTGAAGCAGATGTCCTCCCAGCCCGCCCCGAAGTCGAACTGCACGTACGGGCAGACCTCTTCGAGGACGACCACGACGCACTGGCAGAGCGTCTCGACGATGTCGTCGAGCATCTCGGGATCGTCGTAGGCCAGGGTGGCGATGCGCTCGAAGCCCATCCAGTTGCGCGGCACGCCGATCATCGAGCCGATGGGCGCGGCGATGGGGTGTTGCGCCGTGCGGTAGCTCGCCAGGTTCTCGTAGAAGGAGGGGTGGATGCGCCCGTCGAGGGTCGGCTGGAGCTTGGCCTTGAACTTCGCCCAGTCGTCGCGGGTCTTCAGGCCGTAGTCGAGGTAGTGCGGGATGGTGCGGATTTCCTTCTTCTTCTGGTGGGCCACCGCGCCCACGCCGTCGCGGGTGATGACGTAGTCGTCGGTCTCCTCGAGGGTTTCGGGCTTGAACACGTCGCCCGTGAGGCCCACGTTGGCCCACACGCCGCCCCAGTTTTCGATGCCGAACCAGGCGTAGGCCTTCGCCTCATTGTCCACCTCGCGGGGCAGGCCCTCCTCGTGCCAGCGGGTGAGCGTGGTGTCCCAGTAGCCGAACTCGAAGAACGGGATGCGGTCCACCTTCTGATAGTGCATCACGCGCTGGAAGCGTTCGCGGACGGACAGCGGCCCGCCGAGCCTCTTCGCGTCGTCGAAGATTGTCGCCAAGGCAAGCTCTCCTGAATCGGGTGGGAAGGGCGGACGGCCACAACCTATCAAGTCGCCTGTCGCCCGTCAAGGGGCAGGGCGGGAGGACGGGGAGACTCTTTCTCGGGAAGGGCTCCAAGGAACGCGTTGGCAAGGGCGTTGGGCCGCACGCGGAAATGGCGAAGATGCGGAGATGGGGGAAATGGGGAAACGGATTGTCGCGCTTTCGCGCGAGAGCGCGACAATTGCGGGCGGCTCACTGCCACGTTGACGCCAGCTGGAAGGGCGGGCGCTGGGGGGCTTACCAACCTCCCGCGGGTTCGCAACCCGCGGGAGGTTCGTGAATCCCGCGTCCAATCTCCCCCGAAGATGAAGAGGCCGCGGAGCGGCCAAGAGGCCCGTCCCCACGCTGAGCGTAGGGACGAGGAAAGGGACCAGAGCGCAGGGACGAGAAGAAGGAGCAGACGTGGGGACGAGGGAAGGGCAAATCATGCTCGCCCCTACGCTCCGCGTGGGGGCGATGATCCGGACGCTCCCGCGTCCAAGCCCAACCTCCCGCGGGTTCGCAACCCGCGGGAGGTTCCTGACGTCCGCGTCCGTTCTTCCCCGAAGAGGAAGAGGCCGCGGAGCGGCCAAGAGGCCCGTCCCCACGCTGAGCGTAGGGACGAGGAAAGGGACCAGAGCGTAGGGGCGAGAGAGGGGAGCAGAGCGTGGGGACGAGGGAAACCACCTACGATTCCAGCCCGCGCCCGCGGCCGGCGGGCGCCGCCTGTCCATGCTGTATCAACCCTGTGAGGGGGAGAGTGATACAGCATGGGTAGATGGGCGAGAATGGGCGATTCTCGTGGCTCCGGCCATATCCGCTCATCTGCGGGATGAGCCAGTATGGCGGCGGGAATGGCCGGAGCGCGTAAGGCATTGGGGCATAGAGGGTTATGGGAAGGTCTCGCGGGCGCCGCAGCCCCTGTCCCACGCTCCCGGCGGCGGCCACGTCAGGATCGCCACACTCTGATGGCCAGGGTTCACTTGCTTGACAGGCGCCCCACTGGCGGCTACGATGCGCGACACACGGGGCGTCCCTTGGAGGAGACGAAGCCATGTCGCACTGGATGGGGGTTGGCGTGGTGTTGTTGCTGATGGCCGCCGCGGCCGGAGCGGCAGGAACGCGGCCCTTGCGGCTGTATGTTTCGCCCGACGGCGATGATGGGTGGACGGGCCGCCGCCCGAGCCGCTCGGTGTTCGGCGGCACGAGCGGGCCGTTCGCGACGATCGCCCGCGCCCGCGACGCGATTCGCGAGCTGCGCAAGGCCGAGGGCGGCCTGACGAGGCCCGTCATCGTCTCGATTCGCGGCGGGAACTACTGCCTCGCGGAGCCGCTGGTGTTCACGCCCGAGGACTCGGGCACGCCCGAGTGCCCGATCACTTACCAGGGCTATCGCGGCGAGCGGCCGCTCCTCAGCGGCGGCGTGGCGGTCGGCGGGTGGAAGGAGACCCAGGTCAGTGGCCAGCGGGCCTGGCAGGCCGAGTTGCCGCAGGCGAGAGAGGGCAAGTGGTACTTCCGCCAGCTCTTCTGCGACTCCGAGCGCCGGCCCCGCACCCGCCTGCCGAAAGAGGGGCTCTACCACTTCACGGGCTTCCTGGGCGAGGACGGCAAGGCGAAGTGGAACGAGGGCCAGACCGCGATGAAGTTCGCCCCGGGCAACCTCCAGGCGTCGTGGGCGGGCCTGAGTGACGTGGAGATCATCGCCCTGCACCTGTGGGCCGAATCGCGCCTGCCCATCGCCAAGGTGGACGAGAAGGAGGGCGTGGTGACGTTCACGCGCAAGAGCGTGTTCAAGCTGGCCGAGGACTTCAAGGCCGACCCCGGGCGCTACTACGTGGAGAACGTGGCCGAGGCCCTCGACACGCCGGGCCAGTGGCACCTCGACCGCGGGACGGGCGTGCTCACCTACCTGCCGCTCAAGGGCGAGAGGCCGCGGGACACCGAGGTGATGGCGCCGCGCCTGGTGCAGCTCGTGCGCTTCGAGGGGAACGCCGACGGCGAGCCGCGCCTCCGCAACCTGCATCTCCAGGGCCTCGCGTTCGCCCACACCGAGTGGACCCTGCCCGCCGACAAGTCGGGCGACGGCCAGGCGATCACGAGCGCGCCCGGGGCGCTCTGGCTCCAGGGCGCCGAAGGCTGCTCGATCCGCGACTGCTCGGTGCAGCACGTGGGCGGCTACGGCATCGAGCTGGCCAAGGGCTGCAAGGGCAACCAGATCGTGGGCAACGACCTCTGGGACCTGGGGGCCGGCGGCATCAAGCTGGGCCACGACACCTCGTTCTCCACCGTCACCGACAACGTCGTCACCCAGGGCGGGCGGATGTTCCCCAGCGCCGTGGGCATCTGGATCGGCCACAGCGGCGACAACACCGTGTGCCACAACCACATCTGCGACCTCTACTACACGGGCATCAGCGTCGGCTGGTCGTGGGGCTACGCGCCCAGCAAGGCCGTGCGCAACGTGATCACGCACAACCACATCCACAACCTCGGCCAGGGCGTGCTCTCCGACATGGGCGGCATCTATTCGCTCGGCGTCAGCCCCGGCACCCGCCTCGCCCACAACCTCATCCACGACGTCGAGTCCCACGCCTACGGCGGCTGGGGCCTCTACACCGACGAGGGCAGCACGGGCATGGTGCTCGAGAACAACGTGGTCTTCAACACCAAGACCGGCGGCTTCCACCAGCACTATGGGCGCGAGAACGTCGTCCAGAACAACGTCTTCGCCTTCGCCAGGGTCGGCCAGCTCCAGCGCACGCGCGACGAGGAGCACATCTCGTTCACCTTCGAGCGCAACATCGTCTATTGGACCGAGGGGCCGCTGCTTCACGGAAGCTGGCGGAACGGCAAGTTCATCTTCGACTACAACCTCTACTGGCAGGCGGCGGGCAAGCCGTTCGACTTCGCGGGCAAGAGCTTCGCCGACTGGCAGAAGGCAGGCTACGACGTGCACAGCCTGGTGGCCGACCCGCTGTTCGTCGCGCCCGAGAGGGGGGACTTCCGCCTCCAGCCTGCCTCGCCGGCGCTCCGGCTCGGCTTCAAGCCGATTGACCTGTCTACGGTGGGGCCCAGACCCCGCGGCGCCCGATGAGCCGTGGCCGGGCCGGGGGGGGACGAGCCTCTCCTGCTTCCGCCGTGCGGCAAGGCCCCCGCCGGGGCCGGGCAGCGGCGGCCCGCCTGGGCCGGGCGCGGGCCCGAATCGTAGGCGGCTGCGGGAGCTCCGAAGGAGCGAAATGAGGTAGCCCGGGGCAACGCCCCGGGAACCAGACCGCCCCCGTGGTAGCCCTGAAAGGGCGGAGTATGGGGCCTCTATCACGCCCTTTCAGGGCTGGACCCGTGGATCCCGCTGAACCCAGGGCGTTGCCCTGGGCTATCCCATGCGAGCCCTTCAGGCTCCAGAGAGAACCACCCTGCCCACAATTCCGGCCCCCCCGGGCCCGCGCGCCGGTTTGACAGATTCGCGGCGGGATTGCTAGAATACACGGCAATTCACGCGCCCTGCCCCTCCAGGAGCCTCCGGGATGGCCATCGAGCTCGCCTACGCGCTCATCACGCCCTACAGCCTGCTCAAGAGCCGCACGGGCGGCATCATCAGCCGCCTGCTCTCGACCGACCTCGAGCTGGAGGCGGCCCGCATGCTCGCACCCAGCGACGAGTTCGTGGACCGCTACAAGGACCTGCTGGTCGCCCAGAACATCCAGCCGCCCATCGGCGAGGCGCTGCTGGACTACTGCGACGCCTACCTGCGGCCGAACAACCGCCTGGGCATCTCGAACCGCGCCCTGCTGCTCCTCTTCCGCGGCGAGAACGCCACCCAGTTGCTCACCGACATCGCGGGGCCGATCGGCCGCGTGCCGCGCGGCGACACGGTGCGCGGCACCTACGGCGACTACGTGCTCGAGCGCGACGGGCGGCTCCACTACTTCGAGCCCGCCTGCCTCATCTGCACCGACCCGCACGCCATGCCCCAGCACCTGCGCGTACTGGCCCAGTTCGCCGACCGCGACGGGGGCATCGTGACCCGGGCCGTGAAGCTGCCCGAGGGCGCGAAGGCCGAGACCACGCTCGTGATCCTGAAGCCCGACAACTTCAAGCGCGGCAGCGCCCGGCCCGGCAACATCGTGGACATGTTCGCCCGCACCGGCCTCTTCATCGTGGGGGCCAAGGTGCTGCATTTCAGCGTGGCCCAGGCCGAGGAGTTCTACGGCCCGCTGCGCAAGATCTTCGTGGACAAGCTGCGGGCCAACGTGGCGCGCCGCGCCGGCGAAGCGCTCCGCGAGGCGTTCGACTTCGACATCCCCGCCGAGGCCATCGAGAAGATCGGCGACATCCTCAAGACCTACAACGCCGAGCACGAGTTCAACCGCATCGTCGAGTACATGGCCGGCCGCAACCCCGCCAAGCTCACCAGCCCCGGCGAGCGCCACCTGCCCGGCCCCGAGAAGTGTCTGGCCCTGCTCTACCACGGCGAGCGCGCCATCGAGAAGATCCGCGACCGCCTCGGCACCACCAACCCCCGCGAGGCCAAGGCCGGCAGCATCCGCTCCGTCTACGGCGACGACCTCATGCGCAACGCGGCCCACGCCTCCGACTCCGTGGCCAACGCCGAACGCGAGCGCCGCATCATCGGCCTCTGGGAGGACACGGCGCCCTGCGACGTGACGACCCTCATCGAGCGGCACCTGGCGGGGGCCCGATGAAGGTCCACCCCCTCAACGTCGGCCCGCTCCAGGCCTGCTGCTACCTCGTCGCGCCCGAAGAGTGGCCCGAGGCGGCGGTGATTGACCCCGGCGGCGACGCCGACTACATCCTCGAGCAGCTCCGCTACCGCAAGCTCGCCCCGCGCCACCTCCTGCTCACCCACGGGCACATAGACCACATCGAGGCGGTGGCCGCGCTCCAGCGGGCCTTCCCGCAGGCCCAGGTGGCCATCCACGCCGCCGACGCCGCCATGCTCCGCGACGCCGACGCCGCGCTCGCCTCCTGGATCGGCCTGCCCTTCCAGCCCTGCGAGCCCGACCGCCTGCTGGGCGACGGCGACACGCTGGCCCTCGGCCCCTCGCTCTTCCACGTGCTCCACACCCCCGGCCACACGCCCGGCAGCGTGTGCTTCCGCCTGCCCCGCGCGGGCCAGCCCGACCTCTTGTTCTGCGGCGACACGCTGTTCGCGGGCGGCATCGGGCGCACCGACTTCCCCGGCGGCAGCTACTCGCAACTCCTCGACAGCATCCGCGACCGCCTCTTCGCCCTGCCCGACGACACGCTCGTCTACCCCGGCCACGGCGAGCCCACCACCATCGGCGAGGAGCGCGCGACGAACCCGTTCCTCCGCTGAAGTCTCCGGCATCCCCGCGCTTTACACGGCGGCCGGCCCGGCTATAATGCCTGGGGGGAGCGGACCCGCAGCCGTTGATTGGAGAGCGACCATGGCCAGGCCGAACGAGCAGGATGGTTTCGGGCGTCGCGACTTCCTCGCCACCGCCGCGGCGGGCGCGGCCGCGGCCCTCGCCGCCGGCCCCGCCGGCGCCGCCGAGCCCGACAAGGCCCCCGCCAAGACCGACCGCAAGATCGATCTCAGCGTCAACCTCGAATTCGTCCGCCACGCCGACAAGTCGTTCGAATACGGCGCCAGGAAGGCCGCCGAACTCGGCTACCGCTACATCGAACCCTGCTTCCTCATGGGCCGCTGCCTCCTCAGCAACGCCGGCTACTGCCACGTGCAGTCGCTCGACCTCGACCCCAACTACTTCAAGGACGTCTGCGGAGGTCTCAAGCTCAGAATCTCCGGCCTCAGCTCCCACTCCGACCTCCTCGACACGTGCTACGGCGTCGAGTACGCCCGCAAGGGCATCATCTACGCCCGCGCCCTGGCCAACCTGGGCCTCTTCGACACCCCGCCCGTCGTGATGATCTGCGAGACCATGTACCCGCCCAAGTGGATGACGCCCGACGACGCCTACGCCATCATGAAGATGAACCTGCGGCCCATGCTCGAGTGTTGCGCCGACAACGGCGTCTACCTGGGCATCGAGCCCCACGGCCCCTACACGGCCAAGCGGGCCTCGATGCTGCGCATCCTCGAGCTGCACGACAGCCCGTGGCTCCGCGTGAACTTCGACACCGGGAACTCGTTCCTCGCCGGCGAGGACCCCTATGCCTTCCTCGAGGCCGTCAAGAGCAAAGTCGTCCACGTCCACGGCAAGGACATCGAGGTCAAGCAGGCCGAGGCCGAGCGCGGCAAGGTCACCGGCACCGCGGTCGGCTGCGCCTGCGGCGACGGTGTGATTGACTGGAAGAAGGTCCTCGGCATCCTGCGGTCCGTCAACTACCAGGGCATCCTCAGCGTCGAGTGCGGCACCGAGGAGCAGGCGGCCCGCAGCATCAAGCACCTGAGGCCGCTGCTCGCATAGGCAGCGCCGGGGCGAGTGCCGGCTTGATCTATCTCTCGTCCCTACGCTCTGCGTGGGGACGCGCCTCTTGGCCGCTCCGCGGCCTTTTCTCTCCCGCGCGCTCCGGAGTGGGAACCTCTCGCGGGTTGCGAACCCGCGGGAGGTTGATGGACGCGGGAGCGTCCGGACGCTCGCCCCCACGCGGAGCATAGGGGCGAAAAGGCAACCGCCAGCTCTCAAGGGCGAAGGGCCCAAGGTCAAGGCGCGTGGTGCGCCACCAGGCGGCGACGCTGTGCCGGGCGCTTGACACTTGGTGGTTGGAGTTTGCTTGGCACTTGACGCTTGGCACTTTCCGCATCTGGCGAGAAACGCGGGCTAGCCCCCGCGCTCGTAGGTTCGGCGCCACCAGCCGCGGCCAATCCGCACCTCGCCCAGCTTGAGGGACCTGCCCTCGATGACCACGGCTCGCTTCACGTTGCCCCCCTCGGTGTCGAGATAGGCCGCCCGCGCGTCGGTGACCAGGGGGCCGAGGCCCTTCGTGTCCACCTCGACCCTCGCGCCCGAGGGGTTGAGGAGGGTCAGCTCGACGCGGCCCTCGGTGGCCACCTTCACGACGGCGAGCCCAGGCTCATCCTTCAACACCTCGACGCCTCTGGCCAGGGGCGTGGCGTCGCGCATCGGAGCGTGGGGGAGGAGGACGCTGACGAACTGGACCCGCTGCCCGGGCGTCACGTCGCCTTCCCAGGCGTAGCGGGTGGCGACCAGGTGGCTCTTGGCGGGGGCGTCAATGGGTTCGGTGGCGACCTCGATCTTCGCGCCGGGCTTCGGGCCGTAGACGAGCAAGAGGTCCCACGGCGGCACGTCGTAGAGGCGGGAGGCCTGGAAGTAATGGCCGTCGAACCAGGTGTTCAGCCAGTTCGGGCCCCTGGGCTCGCCCACGTGCTGGGTGTTCCAGGCGGGGCCGACGGAGGCGCGGAAGGCGTCGTCGAAGGCCGTCTCGTCGCGCAGCACGACGAAGCGGTTCTTGACGAACAGGAACTCGCGGGTGTGCGTGGCTTCGAAGCCCATGTACTTCGAGACCTGCACGCGCGCGTGGGAGGCGAGGGCGTGGTCGGAGAAGGCGGGGACGGTGACCTCCATGCCGGCCCATCCGAGGGGGAGGCCCGGCTTGCCCTTGAAGGGCTTCTTGCCCAGGTAGGTGGCCGTGCCGGAGAGGTCGGCGATGGCGACGGCGTTTTCGCGGCTGACGAATTTCTCGGAGGTCATTTCGGCGAACGAGGCCGAATGGCGCTCCAGCCCCACAATGGCCGTGGGGTTGAGCGGGTCGTGGCGGGGGTAGATTTCGACGAGCATGAAGAGGTCGCCGGGCGCCCAGCCGCTGCGGAAGGCGAGCTTGCTGGGCAGCACGCGCTGCGACATCCACATATTGCAGTCAATGCCCCCCGCTTCGGGGAACATCGCCTTCGCCTCCTTGTCGGTGAGGCGGAGGATTTCCTTGCGGGTGAGGAGCGCCGAAGCGGCGGACGGCTCGACGAGCTTCACCGAGTCGTCGCAGATGAGGCCCGTGAGGGCGATGTCCTCCAGGTTCACGGCGTTGAGGTGGTGGTGGGTGGGCGAGAAGCCGCGGGCCTGGCCGTGGTTGAAGAGGCGGTGGGCCACCCAGCGGTACCGGCCGTCGCGGGTCCACTTGGCGGCGAGTTCGAGGGCCAGGATGCGCGCGCCCGCGGCCGAGTTGTAGCCGCCGCTCGCGCCGTAGGGGATCACGGCGCCGTCGGGCGGCGTCTCGGCCACGAGGCGGTCGAAGAGCTCGCGGGCGCGGCGGTCGCGGAAGACTTCCTTGCGGCCGAGCAGCTCGGAGGAGCGGAGGATGTTGCCCCAGCTCGAGTGGAAGTAGCCGGTGTCGTCGATCCCCACGTCGCGGAAGTTCCACCAGTCGCCCCACACGGCGTCGGCGTAGGCCCGCCACTTCGGCGCGTCGGGCTCGTCGGGGTAGAAGGTCGCAGCGAAGGCGTGGTTGAGGCCCTGGCACTGGCTGCGGTGTTGCGAGCCGCGCCAGAGTCCGTCGCCCGGCCGCCAGGCGCACTGCCACTGCCGCAGGGTGAGCAACAGCTCCTTCGCCCACTGCTCGTCGTCGGGCGTCATGGCGCCCCGCTTGCGCAGCTCGCGGAAGTAGAAGGAGCACAGGGCCGCGCCCTCCATCGAGAAAACGCCTTTCTCCTTCTCCACGCACTGCTTCACCCAGTCGGCGTAGTGGCGGAGGGTCTTCTTGATGCCCTCGGCGAGCTTGGGGTTGCCCTCGAGCGCGTAGACGGCGAGGGCGCCCAGCGCGTGGCGGGGGCCATAGGTGCCGCGGTCGGGGCCGGCCTCGAAGCCCTGGGCCATCGGGCGGACGGCGTCCACGTAGTCCTTGCGTGTCACCGGCTTTCGCGGCACGGTGAGGGAGGCGGGGTCGCGCGGCTGGTAGCGCGCGGCATCAGGAGCCGCGGGCTCCTCGGCGAGGACGGCGGCGGAGATCAGAGCGCCCAGCAGAACTGCCGACAGGGTTCGCATCGTCTTCACCTCTCACGTGGGTCTGGAACATGTGCCACACGCGCCTGGCCGCCTGATGGTAGCGCGGGGACGGGGCCTGGGTCAAGGCTGGGGCGACCCAGCCGAGGCGGTTGCCATGTCTGAGGTTGTTGAACGCAGATCACGTGCGCGCGGTTTCCGAGAACTGTCCCCTACCCCATCCCCCGTCTGGCGATTCATGGCCGTTCCTGAATGTGGCATTCTCTCTGGTGCGATTCCTGCTACTCCGCCCGCGAATCAGTTTGCCGCGGCCGGAACCATGTTGCGTCGGCCAGGACATCAAGCGTAGCCGAAAGCGTCCCGATTGTGGTGGTCTTCGACAAGCTCATGCTCGCCCCTACGCTCCGTCACCTTCTCTTTCTCGCCCCTACGCTCCGCGTGGGGGCGGAGATCCGGACGCTCCCGCGTCCAACCCCCAACCTCCCGCGGGTTGCGGACCCGCGGGAGGTTCCCGTTCCGGCGCGCGCGGAAGAGAAGAGGCCGCGGAGCGGCCAGGAAGCCCGTCCCCACGCAGAGCGTAGGGACGAGAAATAAGGAGCGGCGCGTGGGGACGAGGGAGGCCGCAGCGGGGGCCTCCCTCCCGAAGGTTCCAATACCTTCGGGAGGGTAACAGGAAGGGCGAGCGCCGGGGCCTTACCCTCCCGAACGTATTGGGTACGTGTCTAGCCTTGTTGTGTGGCGAGTGAGAGGCGGGAGGCGCGTGCGCGCAGCGAATTGTCGCGCTTTCGCGCGAAAGCGCGACGGTCCCACGCCCCCGCAAGGGCCGGAGTCGTACGCCGCAACACGGGCTGGCCCGTCAAGCCCACACCCCGTACGCCGCGGGTTGAAACGCCGAGGACCTTCTCGTAGACTGCGGGCAACCCAACTTGCGGAGGACCGTCCATGAGAGCTCTCGCGGGACGCCTGGCGGCCGTGGCCGTCGCCGTTGCGAACGCACATGCCATCGCGGCCACATATCATGTGGCGCCACAGGCGAAGAACGCCGCCGACACCAACGCAGGCAGCGAGGGAGAGCCGTGGAAGACGATCGCCCGCGCCGCGGCCGCCGCCGAGCTGAAGCCGGGCGACACGGTGCTCATCCACGCCGGCATCTACCGCGAGCACGTGGCCATCAAGGTCTCGGGCGAGAGGGGCCGCCCCATCACCTTCGCCGCCGCTCCGGGCGGCCGCGTGGTGATCAAAGGCTCCGAGGCCGTGAAGGGCCGCTGGACACGCCTCTCCGACAACCCGCCGATGCCGGAGCCGTACCCCAACGCCTTCAGCGGCGTGTGGAAGGTCACGCTCGGCGAGGAGTTCTTCACCGACGCCTTCTTCCAGGGCTGCTACAACGACAAGAGCCGCCGCTGGGTCTCGCAGGTCTTCGTGCAGGACGATGTGCCGCTCCAGCGGATCGGCCTCGACCCGATCTACAAGAACGACGAGTATCTGAAGCTCACCACGGTGGGCCGCGGCCTGGCCGACCTGATCGAGGACTCCTTCTGGTTCGACCCCGCCGACCAGACGCTCTACGTCAAGATGGCGGGCGAGCCGGGATGGTTCTGCATCGAGGTGGGCGTGCGCGGCTTCACCCTCACGGCGCAGAACGTGCACGACGTGGTGATCCGCGGCCTCGAGTTCCGCCACAACCGCCAGCCCGGCGGCCAGTGGGCCATGGCCAGCGTCGGCCAGTGCGAGCGCATCACCGTCGAGGACTGCCGCTTCTATCTCAGCGACTTCTGCGGACTCGGCATCGGGAGGTGCAAGGACTCCGCCGTCCGCCGCTGCGATCTGTCGTTCAACGGCAACACGGGCCTGGGCATGGGCGAGTGCGAGGACACGGTGGTGGAGGACTGCGCGCTGCTGTTCAACAACTACCGCCGCTTCCACGCGGGCTGGCACTGCGGGGGAATGAAGTGCATCCCGCGCAACCGCCGCTGCACCGTGCAGCGCTGCGAGGCGGCCTACAACATCGCCTGCGACGGCATCTGGTTCGACGCCGAGAACGCCGACATCCGCATCCTGTCGAACGTCGCGCACCACAACGGGGGTAGCGGCATCTTCTTCGAGATCAACAAGGGCGGCGGCATCATCGCCGACAACCTGGTCTACGCCAACCGCGGCCGCGGCATCTACATCTCGGGCTCGCAGAACACCTGGGTCGTCCACAACACCGTCGCTGCCAACGGCTCGGGAATCGTGTGCATGCCGCGCGGCGACGACTGGCCGCTCGGGAACGTCCGCGTGCTCAACAACCTGCTTCTCCGCAACTACATCGCCGGCGAGGGCCACGCCCGCGGCTGCGACCTCACGCTCTACATGGGCTGCCCAGGCAACACCTATCAGCGGACCGTCGCCAGCAATCACTCGGACTATAATGTCTACGCCGAGGGCGCGTGGCCGCCCACGATGCGGCACTCGTGGAACCCCGACAACACCCTGGCCGAATGGCGGCAGCGCTTCGGCGAGGACGCCCACTCGAAGCAAATGCCCATCGAGTATGAGAGGAAAGGCACCGGCTTCCGCCTGCTCACCCGCAGCGGCTTGCGCGTCGCGCGTCGCCTGCCCACAGAGCTCCCCTGGCGCGCCCCCTCCCCGAGCCGCGTCGGCTCCTCCCTCACCCAATGGCCGTAGGCGGCCCGTTACGCTCCCACCCATAGTGTCATCCGCCGCCGCGGTTCTACCCATCAAGGCGCACCTCCCAGACCGCCGTCTGGCGAGGGGCGTCAACCGCGTGGGGACAGCACGCAGCGTGTCAGGTGCCGGGCGAGTTGACAGGCTCCGCAACCTTCCCTACACTCGCGCCGCGCCGACAGCGCCGATGCGAGCCTGCATGCGACACGGAGGAGCCACATGCCTGATATCAGCCGACGCGACCTCTTGCGGGCAGGCGGCGCCTGCCTGGGGGCCATGGCCCTCGGACGAGCCGGTCGAGCGGCCGCGGCCGATGCCCGTGTCGCACAACGGCCCAACATCGTTTTCATCCTCGCCGACGATCTGGGCTACGGCGACCTGGGCTGCTACGGGGCGACGAGGATCCAGACGCCCCACTGCGACGGCCTGGCGCGCAGCGGCGTGCGCTTCACCGACGCGCACTCGCCCTCGGCCGTGTGCACGCCGACGCGCTACGCCTTCCTGACCGGCGAATACGCCTGGCGCAAGCCGGGCACAGGCATCCTGCCCGGCATCGCGGCGCTGATCATCGAGCCGGGGCGCCTCACGGTGCCCGCGCTGCTCCAGAAGGCAGGCTACGCCACGGGCATCGTGGGCAAGTGGCACCTGGGCCTCGGGGCCACGGCCCCGACCGACTACAACGGCGAGATCAGGCCCGGCCCGCTCGAGGTGGGCTTCGACTATGCCTGGATCATCCCCGCCACCGGCGACCGCACGCCGTGCGTGTGGGTCGAGAATCACCGGGTCGTCGGGCTCGACCCGAGCGACCCGATCCGCCTCGATTACTCGGTGAAGCGCGGCGAGCCGAAGTCGTTTGTCGGCGGCATCCCGCGCATCGGCGGCCAGACCGGCGGCACGGCCGCGCTCTGGAAGGACGACGAGATCGCCGACGTCCTGGCGAAGAAGGCCGATGCCTTCATCGAGAAGCACAGGGACAAGCCGTTCTTCCTCTACCTCTCCACGCACGACATCCACGTGCCGCGCGTGCCGCATGCCCGCTTCCGAGGCACGAGCCAGGCCGGCGTGCGCGGCGACGCCGTGCACTCGTTCGACTGGACGGTCGGCCAGGTGCTCGCCACGCTCGAGCGCCTGAAGCTCGCCGACAACACGCTGCTGATCGTGACGAGCGACAACGGGGGCGCACTCGACACCAACGGCCCCGACCACGTGAACTCGGGCACCGTGGAGACGAACAACGGCCATCTGCACAACGGGCCGCTGCGCGCCGGCAAGGGCAGCGCCTACGAGGGCGGCACCCGCGTCCCCTTCCTCGTGCGGTGGCCCGGCCGCGTCAAGGCCGGCGTCTCCGACGAACTCCTCTGCCACGTGGACATGCTGGCGACCTTCGCCGCGCTGACGGGGCAGGCGCTGCCCGCCGACGCCGCGCCCGATAGCTTCGATGTGCTGCCCGCGCTCCTGGGCGAGAAGCCCGAGAAGCCGTGCCGCGACCACCTGATCGTCCACGGCAACGGGCTCGCGATCCGGAAGGGGCCGTGGAAGCTCATCGCCCGCGGTCCGGCCGGCGCCGCCAAGGGGAAGAAGGGCGGCGGGGGGCCCGAACTCTACAACCTGGCCGACGACCTCGGCGAGACGAAGAACCTCGCCGCCCAGCGCCCGGACCTGGTCAAGGAGCTATCGGACCTCCTCGAGCAGGTGCGCGAGCGCGGCCGCAGCCGGCCGTGACCCGCTGCCCGCGCTCACTCCGCCAGTTCCAGTACAATGGACTTCATGATCGGCGCCGCGGCGCACTGGATGGTGTAGGTGTCCTTGGGGGATTTCGCCACGTGCACGTCGCGCTTCTCGGCCCCGCCTTCCGTCCAGACGTAGGTGATCTTGACGGGGCGGAAGCCGGCGGCCGGCGCCGCGTAGTCGGCGTCAATGCGGAAGTCGAAGATGCACAGCGTGTTGTACTGCCGGGTGCTCTGGAAGCGCACGAGGGCCTTCCGGACGCCCTTCGGCACGCTCTCCAGGGTGAAGTACTTGGTGTTGCCCGGGGTGGGGCCTGGGAGCTTGCCGATCTCGGCCCAGGTCTTGCCGTCGTCGAACGAGGCCTGGAGCATCCAGCCCTCGCGCTTGTCGCGGGCGCGGTAGTGGGCGCCGCCGCGGAGGCGCACGAGGTCGCCGGGCGTCTCGACGGGGAAGGTGATGCTGCCGCCCTTCTCGTCGTACTCCTTCACACGGAACTGCCTGTGGTCGGCGCCCTTGAACTCGGGGTGGAAGTCGGCGGCGATGAGTTGCTTGGGCTTGACGTCGGGGTTGGTCGCGCCCTCGATGGTGATCGTGCCCTCTTGCGGCCCGGCGGCGAAGGTGATCTTGTTCTCGCCCTCGGCGAGGGCGGGCAGCGGGCACTGCGAGTGCTGGATGTCGTGGGTGAGTTTCAAGCTGTCGAGGCCGGTGCCTTCGCCCTGAAGCTCGAACTTGAGGCGGTAGTCGTAGCGGCGGAAGATGTGGGGCTTGAGGTCGAGCTTCTTGAGACCCGTGGCCGTGACCTTCTCCAGTTCCTTCCAGTCGAGGCCGTTGTTGTCGGATAGACCAACCGTGATGCTGCCGCCTGGCCCGATGATGGCCTGGAAGATGGCCTCGCCGCCGAGGTAAACGTAGGATGACGGCATGCGGAGGATGAGGACGCCCGGCTTCGCGGGGTCTTTCGCGCCCAGGGCGGGGGCCTTGCTTGCCGCGCCGAGGTTGTCGGCGGCCAGCGCGGCGGCGAGGAAGGCGGGGTCGCTGAGCGGCGCCTCGTACTCGAGGGTGCCGTTGCCGATGCGGCCGGGGGCGATGTCGCCCAGCTTGCGCTGGAGGCTCAGGCCGTTGCGGTCGTTCAGGATGTTGCCGGGGCCCTCGCCGCTGCCATCCATGTTGATGTGCAGGCCCTTGTTGAACCAGTTGCGGGTGAGGCGTTCGCCGGGGCGGAGGGCGAGGTTGAGCTGGTAGCCCTGCGAGTAGCCGTATTCATAGGGATGGTGCCGGTCGGCCCGGTCGTACTCGATCATCGTGGAGGACCAGCCGTGCCAGCCGGCGGCGTTGGGGCCATCCTCGCTGTAGCTCTCGGAGGTGGCGAGGAGGGCGGGGCCTGCCTTGCGCCAGTTGCCCTTGGCGGCGAACTTGCGCAGCTTGGCGTCGTCGCCGCGATAGCCGGGGTTGGCCGCGTGCCACTCGCCTACGGCCTTCTGGAGGTCGGCCACGCTGGCGATGGACTTGTCGGGGTTGCGGAAGTAGTTCATCAGCGAGCCGTCGAGGAGGTGCCAGGCATTGTCGTAGTAGACCTCGGGCACGCTGTGGAGCGTGATGGCCCAGCCGCGCGCGTCCCAGCCGATGTAGCGGGCAAGCTGCTCCGTGTTCGCCGACGCGCAGCAGCACATGCCGTAGCCGTAGACGTGAATGGTCTTCATCACGTCGTGGACGTTGCCCTCTTGCTGGAGGAACTCGTTGGGCGGGGCGGTTTGGTGGCGGTACTTCACCACCGTCTTCCAGATGGCAAGGGCCTTCTCGTCGTTCGACATGCTGTCCTTGATGCACGAGCGCTTCCAGTCCTCGAGGCTGGACACGTCGTCCACCTTGTCCGAGACGACCTTGATGTTGCACACCACGCCGACGGGCCTCTCGGCAGCGGCGGCCGTCCAGCCAAGCGCCGCCATTGCGAGCCCCAGCGCGATCCCCAACCAGAGCCTTCCTGTCGTCCTCACGCCTAGGTTCCTTTCTGCATGCTAGAGGCCCAACTCCGAACCCACGGCTACGAGTATACCGCGAGCGTCACGGGATTCAAAGCGGCGCAGACGGGGTGCAGGCCGGAATCGTAGGTGGTTTCTGATGCGAGAATCCCCGGAATAGGGGAGGGCCCGCGGCAGAGGTAGCCGCGAGCGTCCCGCTTGCGGCTCGCTTCATCCGTTCGACAAGCGGGACGCTTGTCGCTACGAGAGTCCGCAACGGAAACTACCTACAGAGATGGCCCACCCCCACGCAGGCGCGGTTGATCTCCCCACGGCCGGGCACTATCATACCCTAGAGGTAGCGCCCTCCTCCGCCACTTGCAGCAGGAGAATACGGCATGGTGCTCTGCCCCAGGGTCGCCGTCTGGTTGGTTGCGCTGTCCCTTGTCATTGCGTCGGGCGCTCGGGCCGAAGACAAGAACCTGCTCGACGACCCCTCCTTCGAGCTGACGAAGGAGAAGGACCGCTGGGGCCTCGTCTTCCAGAAATGGGGCGGGTGGAAATACGAAGGGGAATGCGAGTTTCGCGTGGGCACGATCGCCCGCACGGGGAAACACTCGTTCTTGTTCTTCGGCGGCGCCGCGCCCAAGATCCGCAATCGCCAGGAGGTCGAGCTGGAGCCCGGCCGGTACCAGGTGACGGCCTACCTCCGCGGACTCGACATTGGCCTGGGCACGTGGAACATGACGACCGAGCTGATGTTCAACGATAAGTACATCCAGCTCGGGAAGAACGGGACGTTTGGGTGGACGAAGCTGACCTATGTGGCCGACGTGAAGGAGAAGAAGAAGGTCGCCCTCTCCTTCGGGCTGATGGCGCCGGGCTACTTCTGGGTGGACGAC
>DAOOIT010000091.1 GCA_035384565.1 Planctomycetota bacterium
CCTGTCATGGCGAGCCCGTCGAGCCACCTTTGGAGGGCCTGCCGCACCATTCTGGTGTCGAGCCTCAACCTCCCGCGGGTTTCGAACCCGCGGGAGGTTCGATGCTGGTACAGGTACGCATAGCCGCCAGTGGTTCGCCAGTGGCTCCGGGGCCTATGGCGGCCGTGCCGTGTGCATGCTGTTGTCTTGAAGACAGTTCAGTCGGTCTGGCTCGACGCAAGATTTCTCGCGCAACTGCTCGAAAAGTTGCTTGTGGCTGCTCGAGGGGCTTCGGGGCATCACAGCCCGTAGAGCGCGCCGAACTTGCCCCACAGGTGCGCCATCAGCGGCTCGTGGCTCAGGGGCCGCCCTGTGACGACCTCGATCAGCCTGGGGGCGCGGTGGCGCATGCCCTGTTGGTGGATGTTCGTCCTCAGCCACCCCAACAGGTCCGCGAAGTGCCCTCGGGCGAACTGGTCCCTGAGGTCGGGTATCGCCCGGCTGGCGGCGGCGAAGAGTTGCGCGGCGGCGAGGTTGCCCAGGGTATAGGTGGGGAAGTAGCCGATGCCGCCGCCGCTCCAATGGGTGTCCTGGAGGCAGCCCTGGGCGTCGTCGGGCGGCGTGAGGCCGAGGAGGCGGGTGAAGCGCTCGTTCCAGGCGCCCGGGAGGTCCGCCACAGGCAGGTCGCCGCCCAGGAGCGCCTGCTCCAGCTCGAAGCGCAGCACGATGTGCAGGTTGTACGTCACCTCATCGGCGTCCACGCGGATGAACGACGGCCGCACGGCGTTGATGGCGAAGTGGAAGGCGTCGAGGCTCACGTCGCCGAGGGCGGCGGGGAAGAACTGGCGGGCGATGGGGAAGAAGTGGCGCCAGAAGGCGTGGCTGCGGGCCACGAGGTTCTCCCACATCCGCGACTGCGATTCGTGGATGCCCAGGGACACGCACTCGCCGCGCGGCGTGCCCCAGTGCTCGGCGGGCAGGCCCTGGTCGTAGAGGCCGTGGCCCGCCTCGTGGAGGATGCTGAAGAAGGCGTCGCCGAAGTCGTGCTCGTTGTAGCGGGTGGTGAGGCGCGTGTCGCCCGGCCCGAGGCCCGAGCAGAAGGGGTGGGCCACCGTGTCGAGGCGGCCCGCCTCGAAGTCGAAGCCGATCGCTGCCGCGGCCACCCGCCCGAACATCTCCTGCTGGGGCAGGGGATAGGAGCGGGCGAGGAGCGCCGCGTCGGGCCGGCGGCTCGCGCCCTGGATGGCGTCGAGCAGCTTCACCAGCTCGTCGCGCAGCGGCCCGAGCACGCCGGCGATCCAGGCCGTCGTGGCGCCCGGCTCGTAGTCCTCCAGCAGCGCGTCGTAGCGGTTGCCGCTGTGGCCGTAGCAGTCGGCCTCGCGGACCTTCAGGGCCACGACCCGCTCGAGCCAGGGGCGGAAGCGGGCGAAGTCGCTCCTCTTCCGCGCCTCCACCCATTCGCCGTGGGCGAGCGAGGTCACCCGGGCGAGTTCCTCGACGAGGTCGCGGGGCAGCCGGGTCGCGCGGTCGTAGCTGCGGCGCAGCTCGCGCACGTTCACCGCCGCATCGGAGAGAGGGTCGGCCACCACGTCGCTGCCTTCGGCGGCGGCGATCAGCTCGCCGATGCGCGGGTCGGTGAACTGCGCGTGGGTCATGCCCGCCAGCAGCGCGAGCTGGCTGGCGCGGTGTTCGGCGCCCTTGCGCGGCATGTAGGTTTCGCGGTCCCAGTGCAGCACGCCGGCGCACGAGCCGAGCAGCGCGGTCTCGCGCACGCGGCGGATGAGTTCCTCGTAGGCCTGTCGGGGCGAATCGGGCATCGAAGGCTCCTCGAAACCAGGCGCGGGCAGCGCCGCCCGCCAGGGGGGTTGGGCCGACGCGGGCCTCGTCGGCCGAGCCGAGCATAGCGGCATCGCCCTTTGCGATCAAGGCCGACATGGCTCGGAAGCGGTTGCGATGTGGACTCTGGCCTTCGCCAGGGGCACAGACTGCGCCTGGAACCGACCCGCGAGCCCCCCTATCCCTCCCGAACGTTTCTCTCGTCCCTACGCTCCGCGTGGGGACGGGCCTCTTGGCCGCTCCGCGGCCTCTTCTCTTCGGCGCGCGCCGGAGTGGGAACCTCCCGCGGGTTGCGAACCCGCGGGAGGTCGGGGTTGGACGCGGGAGCGTCCGCATCATCGCCCCCACGCGGAGCGTAGGGGCGAGCATGATTTCCAACTTCTTTCCTCGTCCCTACGCTCCGCGTGGGGACGGGCCTCTTGGCCGCTCCGCGGCCTCTTCTCTTCGGCGCGCGCCGGAGTGGGAACCTCCCGCGGGTTGCGAACCCGCGGGAGGTCGGGGTTGGACGCGGGAGCGTCCGCATCATCGCCCCCACGCGGAGCGTAGGGGCGAGAAAGAGAAGGTGGCAGAGCGTAGGGGCGAGAATGAAGAAGCGCAGGGGCAAGCATGAGAGCCCCTCTCCCGAACGTTCCAATGCGTTCGGGAGGGCAGTGTCCTCAGAAGGCGCGCTTCCTCTCGCTCCTTCGGAGCTCCCGTAGCCACCTGCCATTCCCGCCCACTCCATTCCTCGACTTGCGGCTTGACCTGCGCAGGCTCCGTGCTATAATTCAGGCATCCCCGCGGCCGGTCATCCCCTTCCCGAGGAACCCCCTGCGTGACAATCCTTGAGGGAATCGGACTCGGAGCGCTGCAAGGCCTCACCGAGTTCCTGCCGGTGTCGAGTTCCGGGCATCTGGTGCTGGCGCGCGCTTTGTTCAGGATCGAAGGGGCGCCGGTGGCGATGGAGGTCTTCCTGCACGCGGGGTCGCTTGTGGCGATCCTGGCGTTCTTCCGCCGCGAGATTCTCTCGCTGCTCACGGTGCGGCGCCACCTGGTGCCGGCGCTGATCGTGGGCACCCTGCCGGCCGCCGTGCTCGGGCTCGGCCTCAAGGGGCGCATCGAGTGGCTCTTCGAGAACCCCGTGGGGGTGGGCATCGGCCTGCTCCTGAGCGGCACGGTGCTGTGGGTGGGCGAGCGGCTGGCGACCAACCACCGGCCCCTCGACGCCGTGGGGGTCGAGATCGGCTTCTGGGTGGGGATCGCGCAGGCGATCGGCCTGGCCCCCGGCGTGTCGCGCTCGGGGATGACCGTGAGCGCCGGCCTGGCCAGCGGCCTCGAGCGGGGCGCGGCGGTGGCCTTCGCCTTCCTGCTGGGGGCCATCGCGATCGCGGGCGCCACGGTGCTCAAGCTCCGGGAGATCGCCGACCTGGGGCAGGTCTCGCTCGCGCCCATGCTGGCGGGATTCGCCGCCTCCGTGCTCACGAGCCTCGGCTCGCTGGCCGCGCTCTCCTTCATCGTGCAACGCAAGTGCTTGTCAGTGTTCGCGATATACTGTTATTGCGTCGGCGCGGCAGTATTGCTTGCAAAGCTTACCGGCGTGTGGTAGAATACCGACGTTCGCTCTCTCCCCGTGATGCGCGCCCCGAGGCGCGCCGCTGATCTCCCCGTACCAAGCCGAACCTCGCTCCGAGGGTAGCCATGAAACGGTTTCTGGTTGCGCGCGTGGTTGTTTCCCTCGTAGTTCTGGGACTTTGCGCGTTCGCGGCCGTGAGCCTGGTGACGTTCAGGACGACGGACCTGCCGGCCTACAGCTTGCCGCCCACGTCGCCGCCGCAGAATGGCTGCGGGCTGTTGGGCGCGCGGCTGGCCGACTTCCTGCTCCAGGGGCTGGGCACGTGCTCGTACGTCCTCATCGTGCTCCTGGGCGCCTGGGCGGTGCTGAACCTGCTGGGCAAGGGGCTCGAACAACTCGCCGTGCGCGCGCTCGGGGCGGTGCTCCTGATGGTCTGCGCGTGCACGTTCGCGGCCGCCGGGGGGCAGGCCACCGGCGCGATGCCCGGCCACGGCGGCTCCGTGGGCGTGGCCCTCAACGGCCTGGTGCTCGAGTACTTCGGCCACACGGGCCAGTGGCTCCTCGGCGCGGCCCTGACGATGATGGCCCTGCTGATGCTCTCGGTGGACGATCTGATGGCGGCGCCCATCTCGTGGGTGGGCGAGGTGAGCCGCGAGCGCCTGCTGCCGCTCCTGAGGCGGCGCAAGCCGCGCGCCCGTTCCGCCCGGAGCACCCCTGCCGCGGGCGAGAGCGCCGCGGAAGAGGCCTCGTCCGAGCCCGCCGCGGCCAAGGCCGAACCCGAGCCCCGCGCTCTCGTCGAGATCGAAGAAGAGGCGCCCGAGCCCGCGCGCGCGCCCGACGAGCCCGTGGACACCGGCCGGCCGGTCACCGTGGGCTACCTCGACAAGATTGTGCAGGTCGGAGCGAGCGCCGCAGAGGCCGATGCCACCGGCACCCACGAGGGCGTGGCCCTCGACACCGAGGCCGAGGTGCCGACCGAGGCGGTCTCCGAGGGCGAGCCCGAGAACGCCGCAGAGGAGGCCCCTTCTGCCCGGCCCCAGGCGGCCGCCCCCGCGGCGCCCGCAGAGGACGCCGATGAGCCCGATTCGGCCGACGCCGACGAGGGGGAGGAGGCCGACGATGCCCCGCGCAGCGCGAGGCGGCCCGAGCGCGTCATCCAGAACTACCTCCTGCCCCCCGTCAGCCTGCTCGACGAGGTCCGCAGCGTGGACAGGAGCATGCGCGGCCAGCACATCCAGCAGCAGATCGAAATCCTCGAACGCACCCTCAAGGAGTTCGGTGTCGGGGCGCGGGTGGTGGACATTGACCAGGGCCCCGTGGTCACCCGCTACGAGCTGTCGCTGGAGGCCGGCACCAAGCTCACCAAGGTCACCTCGCTCTCCGACGACCTGGCCATCGCGTGCAAGGCGCCTGCCGTGCGCATCGTCGCCCCGATCCCAGGCAAGTCCACCGTCGGCGTCGAACTGCCCAACGTGGACAAGGAACTGGTGCGCATGCGCGAACTCCTCGAGAGCGACGCCCACCGCAAGCGCGACTACGTGATCCCCCTCTTCCTGGGCAAGGACGCCTCGGGCAAGCCGATCGTGAGCTGCCTGACCAAGATGCCGCACCTGCTCATCGCCGGCGCCACCAACTCCGGCAAGAGCGTGTGCATCAACTCCATCGTCGCCAGCATCCTCCTCACCCAGCACCCCGACGACGTGCGGCTGATCCTGATTGACCCCAAGATGGTCGAGCTGACCTCGTTCACCGAAATCCCCCACCTGCTGACGCCGGTGGTGACCGACATGAAGCGGGCGACCTGGATCCTCGACTGGGCCACCCGCAAGATGGACGAGCGCTACGACATCCTGGCCGCCGTGGGCGTGCGCTCCATCAGCGCCTACAACCGCCTCGGCGAGCAGGAAATCCGGAACCGCCTCGGCGAGGACGTGGACTACGACCGCGTGCCCTTCCACCTGCCCTACATCATCATCATCGTGGACGAGCTGGCCGACATGATGATGCTGGCCTCGAAGACCATCGAAACCTCCATCACCCGCCTCGCCCAGAAGTCGCGCGCCGTGGGCCTCCACATCATCCTCGCCACCCAGCGCCCCTCGGTGGACGTCATTACCGGCCTCATCAAGAGCAACCTCCCCACCCGCATCTCGTTCCAGGTCACCTCCAAGGTGGACTCGCGCACGATCCTCGACCGCAACGGGGCCGAGAAGCTGCTCGGCTCGGGCGACTTCCTCTACCTCCCGCCCGGCTCCTCGAACCTCATCCGCGCCCAGGGCACCTTCATGAGCGACGAGGAACTCCACCGCATCGTGGACTTCGTCAAGCGCCAGGGCAAGCCCGACTTCACGCTGAACCTCGACGGCTGCCCGGCCGGCGACGATGGCGGCAGCGACGGCGGCTCGAACCCCGACGGCTACAGCGGCGACGACCTCTATGAGGACGCCTGCCGCATCGTGCTCGCCAGCGGGCGCGGCTCCGTGTCCCTGCTCCAGCGCAAGCTCGAGATCGGCTACACCCGCGCCGCGCGCCTGGTGGACATGATGGCCGCCGACGGCATCGTGGGCGACTACAAGGGCTCGAAGGCCCGCGAGGTGGTCATGACCCTCGAGGAATGGGAGAGCAAGCGCGGCAAGAGCCCGAGCCGCCCGGCGCCCGCGACCGCCGACGAACACTACGAGCGGCTCGACGCCGCAGCCGAGGACGACGACGCGGACGACTAGGAGCCTGTCCGGGAATCCCCGTGGGCTGCGTTGCCGGCGCCCCGTTCCTTCCCCCGCGGGATGGCCCCTTGGCAACCACACCACCCGATGAGCCGCAACGCGACCCCGGCCCCCTGCGGCGCCTCGCGCGCATCGCCATCCTCTATAACGTGCGCACCGCGCTGCGGGTCGTCCTTCAGTGCGTCTGCGGCGCGCGCGTGGCGGGCGAGGAGCGCGTGCCGCTGCGCGGCGGGCTCGTCGTGGCGGCCAACCACCTCAGCTTCGCCGATCCCGTCATCCTCCAGACCTACGTCCCCCGCTTTCTCACCTACCTGATGACCGACAAGTTCTACTACGCCCCAGTCCTCCACGGGCTCGTGGCATTCTGGGGCGTGCTCGTGGTCAAACGCCAGGGGCTGAACAAGGAGGCCCTCCGCGCCGCCGGCGGCATCCTTGCGGCGGGTGGGGCGGTCGGCATCTTCCCCGAGGGCGGCATCAGCCGCGACGGCCTGGTTCACGACGCTCAGCCCGGCCTCGCGCTGCTGGCGCAACGTGCCCGCGTGCCCATCCTCCCCGTCGGCATCGCGGGCACGGAGCGCCTGCTGGCGCCGGACACGTTCCGTCTGCGCCGCGCCCGCCTGGGGCTGTACCTCGGGGAGCTCATTCGCCCCGCAGGGCAAGACCGCCAGGAGCTGGCCCGGCAGGTCACGGCCGCGCTTCGCCTGTGCGCCGAGCGGGCACGCGCCCTGTGAGCCGGCGCCGCCGGGGTGTGGGCCATTTCTGTAGGTGGCTTCCGGTGCGGATTCCCGTGGCGACAAGCGTCCCGCTTGTCGAGCGGATGAAGAGAGCCGCAAGCGGGACGCCCGCGGCTACGTTCGCAGCGGGCCTTCCCCTGTTCCGGGAATTCTCGCATCAGAAACCACCTACGATTCCGGCCCGCACCCGACGCGCCGGATTCCCTTGCATCTTCCCGCGCTCCGGCGGTAGAATGGCTGCCTGAGATCGGGGAGAAAAACGGCTGACATGGCGGGACGCGATGCGGCGGGTGGCCCGTTACGGCTTGTGTGTCCTCCTGGCGCTGGCGCCCTCGGGGTGCGGAATGGCCCTCAGCCTCTTCGGAAAGCCCAAGGTGGAGGAAGTGCAGCCGCACTTCGAGAGCATTGACTGGGATGGGGTGACCGTGCGCTTTGACCTCAAGGTACGCAACCCCTACTGGTTCCCCCTTCGGCTGTCGCTGGTGAAGTGCGCGGTGGACATCGAGGGGCGCGAGTTCGTGACGGCCGATGCGCCCGTCAACCTCTCGCTCCCCTCCCGCGAGCTGGGCCGCGTGAGCGCGCCGGTCCGGCTGTCCTACTCCAGCCTGTGGAACACATACCACACCCTGAGATCGGCCCAAGAGGTCGCCTACACGTTGCGAGGGGCCGTGGCGTGCTCGGTGCTGGGGCATGAGTTCGGGGTGCCGGTGTCGAAGGAAGGCAGGTTCCCCGTGCTCCGGCTGCCGCGCATCGCCGACGTGCGATTCCGAGTTGCCGAGGCCTCGCTGCGGAAGGCCGTGCTGGCCATCGAGGCCACTGTGACCAACCCCAACGTGTTCGAGGTGGACCTCCAGGGCGTCGGCTACACCTTCAAGGCGGGCGAGGTGGAACTGGGCGGCCTCCACGCCTCCACCGCCGGCACGATCAGCCCGGGCGGGAGCGGGCAGGTGAGCCTCACGGCCGAAGTGGCCGTGGCAGGCGCTGCTCTCAAGCTGATGCGGGGCGGCGAACTGGGCAGGCCCACCCTCTCGCCCACGGGAACGATCAAGACGCCCTATGGCACCGTGAAGCTGGACCGAGCGAAGCAGGAGTGATGCCCATGTTGGCCGAGCATGGGGTGCCGTCCCGAGCCGGGCATGCCAAGCCACCCGCCTCCCGTGGCCGGGGCTTCACGCTCGTGGAACTTCTGGTCGTCATCTCCGTGATTGCGCTGCTCTCGGCCATCCTGCTGCCGGTGACGGCGAGGATGCGGAGCAATGCGCGCAGGATCCGTTGCGTGAACAGCCTCGATCAGCTTGGCAAGGCCATCAACCTCTACGTGGACGACCACGAGCAGTGGTACCCGTGCGCCAGTTGCATGCCGTCCACCGAGCCGCCCAACGGCCTTCCGCGCATCTGCGACCTGCTGGCCCGCTATGCCGGCAGCGAGATCTTCGAGTGTCTGGACGACCGGCCGCTGGACCCCGCCTACGGCCACGGCACGTACTTCGAGGGCGAGGGCTCCAGCTACGAGTGGGCCGAGCTCCTCAACCACCGGAAGGCGGGCCGCGGCCTCGGCCACCCCTTCCTCAAGATCGAGATGATCCCCATCCTGCGCGACTACGAGCCGTTCCACGGCAGGAGCGGTACGCGCGTGGGCATCAACGGGCTGTTCTTCGACAACCACGTCGAGAGCCTTTGACCATGCGAAAGCCCCTCGTCCTCGCCGCATGCCTGGCCTGCCTCCTCGGCGCCGGGGGCGTTCTGGCCTGGCACTTCTGGCCCGGCCCTCCGCCCACCACCGCCGACCAGGTGCTCGACGCCGTGATGAAGTCGGACCCCGCCGACATGTCGGAGGAGGAGCTGGCGGTCTGGATGAAGGATGTGGCCGCGAAGGCCGAGCGCCTGCCGCCTCACGAGTTGCAGAAGCTCGTGGAGCGGGCGCTGAGCGATGAGAAGCTCAAGGCCCGGTTCGAATCGCTCGCGCCCGAGGAGCGCCAGAAGCTGGCCGAACTGGTCTCGGAGGAGCAGCGCGCCCGCATGATGGCGAAGATGGCCGTGGGCATGGTGGCGATGCTCAAGGCCCTGCCGGCGCCGGCGCGCAAGGCGATGATCCAGCAGATGCGCGAGCGCGGCGAGTCGTTCAAGGGCAAGGGCAAGGGCGAACGCCACGAGATGACGAAGGAGCGGGTCGCACAGTGGCTCTCAGGCACCACGCCCACGCAGCGGGCCGAGATGGTGCGGGCGATGCGCGAGATGCGCAAGATGATGGAGGAGGCGGGCTTCAAGGACTGAGCTCCGCCACCTCGTCGGCCGAGAGGGCGCGCCTCCAGATGCGTACGTCGTCAATCAGCCCTTTGAAGCCGTAGTTGGCTCCCCCCTCGTTGTTGGCGCCGATGAACAGGGCCGCAGGCCCCAGCGCGTTGCCGGCCGCCGTCTGCGCCTGTTCCCCCAGCGCCTCCTGGCCGTTCTCCGAGTAGCGGACGACATCGCCCCGCGCCAGCTTGCCGTCGAGGTAGAGCCGCACGCGCTGGCCCTCGCACACCAGCGCCACGTGGTGCCACTTGTCGTCGGCCACGCGCTGCGATGACCACCACGTTGTATCGGTGCCCTCCGCCTGAAGGCCGTGGAAATAGGCCAGGCAACCGTTCTCGAGCATCAGCGCGAGGTCGTTCGACCCCCAGCCGCCCGTGGAGGCTCCGATCAGCGTGGGGTTGGACCAGAAGCGCGTGCGGGGACTGGCCGCCACCTGCGTGGTGCGGAACCAGAGCGCCAGTGTGAACCAGGTGAGGCCCGTGGTCGCCTTGGCCGGCACGGCCACGTGGTCGCTCGTGCCGTTGAAAGCGAATGCCCCGCCGAGCTTCCCCTCCGCGATGGGCCTGGCCCCCTTGGCCGCCGCGTGGTGCTCGTTCCCGCTGGAGTCCGTGGCGTCCTTGTCGAAGGTGTAGTGGGCCACCAGGCCCTGCTTGAGGTCGGGCTCGCCAGCCCGTGCGGGAGATGGGACCGATAGGACGGAGAGGACTGATAGGACCAGAACGACGCCGCGCAGGCGGGTCCTATCGGTCCTATCCGTCCTATCGGTCCTATTCCTCAAGGCTGAGCAACCTCGGCGTGTCAATGACGGGCAGTTCGATGGTCAGGGCGTCCTCGCCGCGCTCCACCACCTTCACCGGCAGTGCCTTGTCGGCCAACGGGTCGTAGTAGGCGACCCGGCACGCGGCGGCCTTTACGGGCCGAAGGGTGATGCGGTAGGGCGTGTCCTTCATGTCCTCGATGTTGTAGCTCGGTGTCATCTCGTAGAGCGCAAGGACGAACTTCGTGCCGTTGACCTGGAACGGCAGGACGGCGAAAAGGTCGCTGAGGCGGAGCGTCGGCTTGCCCTCGGGCATCTCGAAGACGGCGCGATCGGAGCCGAGCCTGGCATAGCTGACATCGAAGGGCCGCGGCTTGGGGACAGGCACGGCGCCGGCGAACACCTTCACGGCCCGCCGCAGCGAGAGCAGGGCGGGGGAGAGCCACTGGTCCACCTCGCCGTCGGGCGGCAGGGCTTTGAGTTCCCTCACCTTGGCCAGGTGGAAGCCCATTCCCTCCTCATTCTTGTCCGGGCCAGAGACGAAAAGCGTCATGCGGCTCAGGCCCTTGTTGAGCCAGAAGAGCACGGCGCGGAGGAGGAACTTCTCCTTGAGGCGCAACGATGCGGCGTCGCCCTTCACGCCCGCTTCGGCCGGCACGATGCCGTGCTCGGTGATGTAGTGGTGGAAGCGCTCCACGCCCTCGGGCTTGACCGTGAGGCGCTTGTCGGGCCGCAGGTGGTGCATGAGGGATTCGCACTGGATGAAGGTGTGCGCCCAGCCCTCGGCGAAGCACTGGCGATACGTCGGGCTGCCGCCCTCCAGGCACCGTGCGGGGTTCTTCGGGTCCTGCTCGCGCTCGGGCAGCTCGCGCCAGCCGGTGCCGTAGGGGTGGTAGGACTGCCCGTCCATTCCGGGCGGCAACTCCTTGATGGGGCAGTGGAAGAAGGTGGTGTTCGACCAGCCCCAGATCACGCGGGTGCCGGGGAACTCCTTCTTCGCCATCTCGAGGGTGCGGCGCGAGACCTCCCAGGCGTGGCCGCCGGGCCGGAGGAAGTCCTTGGTGAACTTCGCCCGGCCTGGCCAGTAGTCGTTGATGCCGCCCCCGCCGGCAAAGTGCGAGCCAAAGCTCAGCTCGTTCCAGATTTCGAGTTCGATGGGGATGCCTTCCTCCTTGGCCACCTCGCACACCGAGCGGGCGTAGTCCACCCAGCCGCCGGCTGTGTGCTCGAACTCCGGTGTGCCCACGGGGTGGAAGGGCAGGTAGTAGAGGTCCACGCAATTCAGCTTGTCGCCCTTCTTGAGGTCCTTGGGCAGCGGCTTCGAGAGCTTCACCGCCTTGCGCTCGGCGTCAATCTCCGTAAAGAGCACCTCGCCGGCCCAGTAGTCGGTGAGGCCGTTCGTGCCCGAGTAGACGGGGCGGAAGCCCTCCACCGAGTCGAGGAGCAGCTCGGTGGAGCCCTTCGGCGCGTCGGCGGCGAGGCGGCGGTCCCACGACTTCATCTTGCACGGATAGCCATGGTGGGCGTTGAGGAGGATGAGCGGCACGATGCCCAGCTTCTTGCACAGGCGCAGCATCTCGCGGTAGCGCTCCTGCGAGCCCTTGGCGATGGCTTTGGCGTCGGGGTCGTAGGTGCCGAACGGCTGTTCCCAGCGGATGCAGCGAATGCCGGCCTTGGCGAGCAGGCCGAGCTGGGCCTCCATGCTGCCGCCGGGGAAGTGGAGGCACATGCCGATACCGTCCAGGAGTTCGGCCGCCGGCTTCGTCTCCAGGAAGCCTCGCCACGGCTGCTTCACGTGGCTGTGCTTGGGCCACGGCACGTCGAGTTGCGTGGGATCCACGTAGGGCCGCATCTCGACGGGTGCCGCCGCCATGCAGCCGGCCAGGGCCAGCGGCAGGGCCAGGATTGCTTGCGTTCGCACGGCGTCTCCTCTACGGCTTGGGGGCCTCCTTCGTCTCCACTGGCTCGGCCTTGATGCCGAGGGCCTGGAGCATCTGGGCGGCGACGAACTTGTTGCCCGCGGGGTTCAGATGCACGCCGTCGCCGGTGAGCACGCCCTTGGGCTTGCCTTCGGCATTGTGCTCCTTGAGATAGGCGAGGAAGGCCTTGCGCAGGTCGTTGAGCTGCACGCCGGTGTCGGCGGCCACCTTGCGGCTGATGTCGGAATACTCGTCGAGCATCTTGTCGCGCTCGTTCGAGCCGTCGGGCTTCTCGCCGATCACGCTGGGCGTGCACAGGATCACGCGGGCGCCGGCGGCCCGGATGCGGGCGATGAGGTCCTTGAGCCCCTCCTCGAACTTCTCCTTGGTGGTGCCGCCGGCCGTCTCGCCCTGGGCGTTCTTGCGCCAGTGCCACACGTCGTTGATGCCGATGTAGATGACCACGACGGTGGGCTTCTTCGCCAGCACGTCCTTGTCGAGCCGGGCCTGGAGGTTCGGCACCTTGTGGCCGCTGATGCCGGCGTTGATGACCTCGATGCCCAGGTCCTTGCACTCCTGGTCGAGGGTGTTCTTCACGAGGGTGATGTAGCCCTTCGGCCCGCCGCCGCCCTGGGTGATCGAGTCGCCCAGGAACACAATGCGGTCGCCCTTGGCCAGCGCGGGCGGCGCGGCGCCCTCTGCGGCCAGAACGCCCATCGGAAGAGCCCATGCCGCCGCCCACAGAAACCACCGCCGCACCATGCCGGAACTCCTGAATTGCCTCTGGGCTCCACCAGACCCCGCGAAGCCCTGCGGGCCGCTCCCAGTGGGTTGCCAATCATACTCCCTGGGTGCCGAGCTGTCAACGCGCGGTGGGCGTTGACAATACACACTCCTGCGGGTAGAATGTGTATGCAGAAAGGAGGCCGAGAGATGAAGCGGACAAACGTCGTTCTGGACGACGAACTCGTCGGCACAGCCAAGAGCCTGACGGGGATCCGCACGACTCGCCAGGTTGTTGACCATGCCCTCCGCGAGTTGGTCAGGCACCGACGCCAGCGCGGCCTGCTCAAGCTCAAGGGGCGCATCCATTGGGAGGGCAACCTGGATGAAATGCGTCGCGGGAGAGTCCAGCCGTGACGCTGGTGGACACGAGCGTGTGGGTGGACTACTTCCGCGACGCGGCGACACCGGAGGCAGGGTGGCTTGAGCATGCCATCCTGGACGACGCGGACCTCTGCGTCTGCGGCCCCGTGCTCACCGAGGTGCTCCAGGGGGTTCGCTCCGACACGGAACTCGCCACGGTGCAACAGGCGATGCGCGAACTCGTCTACCTCGAGACTTCCCGCGAGGCGCATGAGGCGGCCGCGGCCATCTACCGCGCCGCACGCAAGAGAGGCAAGCCCATCCGCAACGCGGTGGACTGCGTCATCGCCGCCTGCGCCATCGCACACGACGTCCCAGTTCTCCAGTCCGACAGGGACTTCGCGTCCATCGCAAGCGTATCCCAGCTCCGTCTCATCACCCCGTGAGGAAGCGCGCATGGCTAACCCCGTGCCCAGGAACCGCGGCTACCGCACCTTCATGTACCTGCCGACCGATCGCGTGCCCGATGTGGAGTTCGGCTGCTGGCCCCAGACCGTGCGCGCCTGGGTGCCCGACGGGTTCCCCAAGGACTGGGCGGCCGAGATCGGCGAGAACATGTTCCACCCGCGCTTCAACGAGTTCATCGGCGTGGACCGCGATGAGGGCGGGGCCGGCATCCCCATCCACCTCGGCATGAACCCCGCCTTCGAGCACAAGGTGCTGGAAGAGGATGACCTGACGCAGATCGTGCAGGACACCTCGGGCGTCATCGCCCGGCGATGGAAGGGCGGGGTCCAGGAGTCCTCCATTCCCCAGTTCCTCGAGTTCCCCGTCAAGGACCGCAAGAGCTGGGAGGCGATGAAGGAGCGCTATCGCCTGGACGACCCCGCCCGCAAGGTCTCCGACGAGGCGATCGCCAAAGCCCGCCAGGCCGCGGCCGCGGGCTGGACCGTAGGCGCGGGGGCCTGCGGCTTCTACGGCGCGCTCCGCAACTGGGTGGGCACCGAAAACCTCTCCTACCTCATTTACGACGACCCGACGCTGGTCCACGAAATGGCCGACCACTGGGCCGAGCTCATCCTCGTCTCGCTCCGCCAGGTGCCGCCCGACGTGCCGCTCCACCAGATGGGCTGGTGGGAGGACATGGCCTACAACCACGGCCCGCTCGTCAGCCCCAAGACCTTCGACGAGTTCTTCACCCCCTGCTACCAGGCGGTGATGGACGAGGCCCGCCAGCACGGCTGCATGCTCTCGCACGTGGACTGCGATGGCAACATCCACGACCTCGTGGCGAGCTGGATACGCACGGGTGTGAACATCATGTTCCCCTGCGAGGTCGCCGCCGGCACCGACATGTTCCGCCTGCGCCGCGAGTTCGGCGGTCGCGTGCGCCTTCAGGGCGGCGTGGACAAGGTGGCCGTGGCGAAGGGCAGGGACGCCATCCGCCGCGAGCTCGACCGCATCGCCCCGCTCCTCGCCGAGGGCGGCTTCATCCCGCACCTCGACCACCTCGTGCCCCCCGACATCTCCCTGCCCAACTACATGTTCTACCGCGAAGAGAAGAAGAAGCTGATTGGGAAGAAAGATTGATCGCGAATCGCGCGACTCGAGCGAAGGGGAACCAGAGTTCTTGTTTGCCGAACCCGCCAAAGGAGGACGAGAGATGAGGCTGAACCTCGCTGTTGGATTCGGTGTTCTCGGTGTGCTCGCCGGCTTGGCCTGCGGCCGCGAGGCGGGCGAGTGGGAGGAGTTGATCCAGGGCGAGGGAATGGCGGGGTGGAAGAAGCCGACGGGGGAGTGGCTCCAGGTGGGCGAGGCCGTGAAAGACCCCGCGAACGAGAAGGCCATCGCCACGAAGCCGGGCAAGGGCATCCTGGTGAACGGGGCCAAGGGGCGCACGGGCAATCTGTTCACCGAGGCCCAGTTCGGCGACATCGAAGCGCACATCGAGTTCATGATCCCGAAGGGCTCGAACTCGGGCGTCTACTTCATGGGCCGCTATGAGATACAGGTGTTCGACAGCTTCGGCGTCGAGAAGGCGCCCTACCCGGGCATCGAGTGCGGCGGCATCTACGAGCGGTGGGACGACCGGCGAAAGCCCCAGGGCTTCGAGGGACACTCGCCGCGCGTGAACGCCAGCAAGGCGCCGGGCGAGTGGCAGTCGTTCGACATGGTGTTCCTGGCGCCGCGGTTCGACGCCGACGGCAAGAAGACTGCCAACGCCAGGTTCGTGAAGGTCGTGCACAACGGCCAGGTGGTCCACGAGAACGTCGAGGTGACCGGCCCGACTCGTGCCGCCGCGTTCAACGACGAGAGGCCCACCGGGCCGCTGATGTTCCAGGGCGACCACGGGCCGGTGGCCTATCGCAACCTGAGGGTGCGGCCCATTGCCGCGGAGGCCGCGGGCAAGTAGAGCCGGTGCAGGCTCTACCGCCGCGACCAGCGGCCGCCGCCCCCTCCGCCGCCGCGGCTGAAGGAGCCAACTCCGCCACGCGAGCCGCTCCAGCCGCCGCCGGTGCCCCACGAGCGCCGGTTGCTCCAACTGCCGCTGTCACACCAGGCGTCTCGGCGGCCCTTGTCGTAACCACGGTCCCACTTCCCCCAGTCAGCGTCCTTACGCCACCTGGGGTAGACGACCGTGTAGCGGCTTGACGGGCCGTAGTAGCCGTAGTTGTAGGTGTAGGCGTAACCGTAGTACCCGTCATAGTATGGAACGCAGCCGAGCGACAGCAGCCCCGCGGCAGCAATCGCGAGTGTGATGATGTTCCGCTTCGCAGAGGTCATCGTGGACCTCCTTTCGTCCCCTAACACGAGGGTACCGCGAACTCGGCTCGCGGGCAACCCTCTATCATGTTAGACGTATTGGGGCGATGGGTATTCGGCGGCGTCAGCGCGCGGCGGCGCTTTCGCTGGCCAGGAGGGCCTTAAGCGCGCGGTAGTCGGTCTTGCCCGTGCCCAGGAGGGGGATCTGCGGCACTCGGATGACTCGGCGAATCGTGTGGAGCGCCGAGAGGCCCGCGGCGCGGAGCGCGGCATTCACGGCCTCCCTGTCTGCGTCCACCGCGGTGAAGAGGACGAGTTCGGGATTGGTCTCGTGGGGCGTGGCCTCGACGGCGATGAGCGGCCCCTGGTCGCCCTGCGGCACGCAACGCTCCGCGATGACGGCCTCGATGGCGGGCAGCGAGATCATCTCGCCCCCGCGCTTGACGAAGCGTTTGAGCCTGCCGCAGAAGGTGAAGACGCCCGCCGCATCCTCGCTCACGATGTCGCCTGTGCGATACCACGTCCTGCCCTGCGCCTCCACGAACGGCGAGGGGCCGTCGTAGTTCAGATAGCCGTTGAAGACGCACGGCCCTCGCACGAGCAGCAGGCCGGTGGCCGGTGGGGAGAGGACATCGCCGGTCTCCGGGTGTGTCAGCAGGCGCTCGAACGCAGGGAGCAGGCGGCCGATCGCGCCGCGCCGCGGCGAGGCGGGGTCGGTCACGGTGACGATGGGCGAGCACTCGGTGACGCCGTAGCCCTCCAGCAGCACGGCATTGGGGCATAGCGCCGCGAAGGCGTCGTAGACCTGGTCAGGGCATTTCTCCGCCCCGGTGACGGCCAGGCGCACCGAGGCCAGGCTCGCGCGCGTGGCCGCGCGCAGGATGCCGTTGAGGAAGGTGGGCGTGCCGATGAGCACCGTGGCCCCGTACGCCCCGATCACGCGGGCCAGCGCCGCGCCCTCGGTGGGGTTGGGGTGATACACGGTTGGCAGGCCGTAGCAAAGCGGAGCCAGCATTGTCACCGTGATGCCGAACGCGTGGAACGGCGGCAGGAAGCCCATGAGCTTGTCGTTCTGCGTGAGAGGCACGATCTGGAGGACGCTCGCCAGGTTCCTGAGGACGTTCTGGTGGGACAGGGGGACGGCCTTCGGCAGGGCCTCGGAGCCGCTTGTGAAGAGGATGGCGGCCGTGTCCGATGGCTTCACCGCGTCGAGCGATGCCCACGGGAGGCGGCTCTTCAGCAGCGCCCAGAGCTTGCGTCCCCGCCCCGCGCGCCGCGCGATCTCGTCGAGGAAGACGAAGCGGCCCCGCACCGACGCGAAGTCGTGGCCCGCGGCCTCGAGGCGCTGGACGAGCGGCGTCAGGGTGAGGATCGTGCGGACGCCCGCCAGGTCAAGCGCCTGCGCGAGGTTGCGCGGGCCGAGCGTCCAGTTCACCATCACGGGGGTCTTGCCCGCGAACAGCGTGGCGAGATAGGCCACGGTGGCGGCGACAGAGGCAGGCATCATGATGCCCAGGCGGTCGCCGGGCAATGACTGGAGGTCGGAGCGCAGGAGCAGCACCGCCAGGGCGATGTCGCGATAGGTCTTGACCCCCGAGGTCTGGTCGGCAACGATCGCGCGCCCGGGCGTCGCACGAGCCTGTTCGAGGAAGGCGCCGGTGATCGTCTGCGACCGTGGGACGCGCGGCGGAGGGTCGTGTGGGAGCCGGCGGAACCACGCGGCCCGGATGGGCCTGAGTTCCACCATTTCGGACGACGCGGCCTGGCCGCAGGCCGCGAGGAGCACATCGCGCACCGTCGCCAGCGCATCGGCATCGCCCTGGGGCAGACCAAACTCGGCCTCGAGCCAGGCCAGGATGTCGGCCCGCGCGAGGCTGTCGAGGCCCAGGTCGGCGGCCAGGTGCTGTTCCTCGCTCGCGCTATCGCGGCCGGCGAGCCGCGCGAGCGCGGCCATCACCGCGGCGCGCGTCGAGGCCGGCACGGCCAGGGGCCCGGCCACGGAGGGCGGCGGCTCGGGCTCGGGCAGTTCCCGGACCCCGCCGCGGCTCCAGGGTGTGTACGGCACATAGGTGTTGTGCTTCGCCGTGGCATTGTAGAAGGTCTCGAGGTAGGCGTTGAGGGCCTCGCGGGGCGCGCCGCGCGGAAGGTCGGCCGGCTCGGCCAGCTCGATGGTGACCCTGCGGCGCGGGGCGAAGAAGAGGCCGCTCAGGAGCAGCGACACGGCCCCGCGCCGCACGGCGTCGCGCACCGAGGGGGCGTGGCCGCTCGCCCACGAGAAGCTGCTGCCCCAGAGCCCCGTGGTGCGGACGAGCACGAGGCGCGCCTCGGGCGCCTCGCGCAGAAGCCTCTCGACCCCGCTGTTCCCCCGCAGGTCCTCGCGCCACGTGCGCTGCGCGTGGCCGGCCGGATAGAGCAGGAGGTTCTCGCCGCGGCGGAGGGCCGCGATGGCTTCGCCGAGCGCCTGCTCCACGGCCGCCCGCATGCCCGGACCGTGCTTCGCCACCGATGGCACGGTCAGAACACCCACCCGCCGGGCCACCCAGCGGATGAAAAAGCGGTCCACCTGGTCCTGGTCCGCCAATGCTCGGGGACGGAAGCGCTTGTGCAGCACGGTCATGAGCAGGATGGGGTCTATGAGTGCGGGGTGGTTGGGGAGAAAAGCGATGCCCCGCGTGCCGCGCTCGCCGACCTCGCGAAGGCCCCGCACCTCGACCCTGTAGCGGAGCCAGAGCAAGAACCTGGCCAGGCATCGGAGGATGAACTGGACCATTCGAGACTCCATGTGGGCCGGGCGCGCCTGCCTCGCGTTCTGGCGCGGGGCCACACGCTTCAACATACACTGCCGTGGGGCGCAAAGCAACCAGGCCTGCTTCCAGCGGAGGCAGCTGCGTTGTGGGGGAGTTGAGGAGCGCTGAGGAGTCACCTTCTCGCCCCTATGCTCCGCGTGGGGGCGAGTATCCGGACGCTCCTGCGTCCAACCTCAACCTCCCGCGGGTTTCGAACCCGCGGGAGGTTCGGATTGGGCACGGGGGTCTCCAACCGGGAGAGAAGCGGCCGCGAAGCGGCCAGGAGGTGCGTCCCCACGCGGAGCGTAGGGACGAGGAGTGAGGGGCGGCCAAGAGGTGCGTCCCCACGCGGAGCGTAGGGGCAAGGAATGAGGACACCGGTTGGGAGGCGCCTTCCCCCGCAGAGCGTGGGGACGAGGAGCGGCGCCATACTTGCTCAAACGAGAGGGGGAGGAGATTGAGCAAGTATGGGCGGAAAGGCCATAGAACGGCTCAGATCGCCAAAGCGCCATACTTGCTCATCTCTTGGGGGCGGCAGAGGTG